>JAKBRJ010000008.1 GCA_021834785.1 Microcaldota archaeon | reverse complement strand
GTGCTAAAAAGAGCCTCCCTTCTTTTAGGAGATAGCAGTTTCGAATCTCTTACGCCGTACTCGGCGAATTTCTTTTCTGAGCCTTTCTTGACAGACACAAGCGATATGACAAGCGGGCCCAAAAGGGCGCCGCGACCTGCCTCGTCGCCTCCGCATATTATTATTTATACCACCTTATTGGAGAGGTCAGAGTACCTTCCTGTCAATAACTATATAGTCATTAACGGCTTGTATGGCTGCGTATGGCACCTTGAGCTGGCCGCTATCAACTTTAAGTTTGCTTGCGAAACCGCTGTCGTAGTTCGGTTCTATGAGGAACGCGTTTATCTTGCCGGTAACGGGGCTTACTTCCGCGTCGACAAATCTCCCAACGTCGAAACCGTCGCTAGTTATTACTTTCTTTCCAACCAGTTGCCTGCCTATTATAAACTTTACCATTTTTACACCTTTAGCAGTTATTTATTTGATATACAATTTATTAATAGCTTATGTTTTCTGCAAAATAACGGAATCAGGGCGAACTATTTAAAAATACTCTGTTGGTTATGCCGAATCTGCTTCTTTTTATGACATTTTTAGATTCAAGCTTCTTTAATATCCTGTGTACTTTCACTTTCGAATAGCCGCTCAGGGCCATAAGATCGGATTGCAGAATGGGATTTTTTGAATTTTTTAGTATTGCGATTATTGCCTTCTCATCGGCAGACAAGAAATTATTGATCATCTTGCTCTTTTCGTTTACAGACTTTAACCTACGCTTCTTTGCGGTGCGCGAAACAGCACTTTCATCATAAAGCTTCTGCATTGTTATGCCTGCAACTACCAGGAGTATGCCGCCTAGAAGAGGTATTATAAAATTGAATGCAAACCTGATAACGCTTGTGTTTACATCGTTGAATGTGTGTATAGGTATGCCGCGCACCAGCGCAAGAAGCATGCTTATCCCAGCTATCAGCGATATAAGTATGAGTATGGATCCTATTGTCACTAAATACATGGAAAACGGCTTTATGTTCCTTTCGCTTATGTACAGCTTCATGCTCTCCATTAGGATTGAGATGAAAGAGATTTATTCTTTGCGCAAAACAATAGTATGGATAAAATGCTGGACGGCAATCTGATATTTAAGGAAAGGCAGGCGCGGATATTGGTGCTCCTCTTGGATAATTCAAAGGACTGGTATATCTCTACGCTGGCAAAGGAATCGCAATCGACGTATGTACATGCATGCAATTTTTTGCTCTCTTGCGAATCGCTTGGAATTGTAGAGAGCAAAAGGCATGGAAGAATGAAATCCATAAAGCTCACTGACCGAGGGATGCAGATTGCAAGAATGGTAAGCGAAATAATAAGGCTTGCAACCATGCCTGCCCAGCAGGAGCCCGAAACAAAGCCCGAACATTAGCTATATCTGTATTATAGGATGCAGTTGGGGCAGTCCTATGGCCTTAAGCGTATTTTCTGGCTCGGCATAGTAGTCGCGCACTATCTCGTTTATGCTCCTCATGTCGCGTTTGCCTATCTTATTGAGCTGCGCCAGCATCATGGCCCTGACGTTTTCCTCTGCAAGTATGTCCGGCGGAGGCACGCCTATGATGTTCGCCAGCGTGTCCCTGTATGTAACACTCGGAAGTATTGGCGATGCCTTATGGGTTTTATAATCGTATTTATACAGATCAGAAAGCAGTATCTGCGTTTCCATGCCGGCAAGCTCTGACATCTGTATAATGCGCCTGTGGGGAACGCCCTTCTCGTATACCTGCGACACCACTATAAGCGCATCTATAACGGGTATTATATCTTTAGGCACGTTCATAGGCGAATGCTGGAGCCTGTTTATTATATCCCTTGTAGACGATGCATGTATCGTGCCCATGGATATCTTCCCTATATTCATTGCGGTTATCATGTCGTTGGCTTCTTCTCCCCTAACCTCTCCTATTATTATCATGTCGGGGCGCATCCTGAGTGCGTTCTTCACCAATTCCACCATGGGCATGTCTTCGCTGGTCTCAAGGTTTACGGCATTCTGCTGCATGCTCGTATCCAATTCGTATGTTTCTTCTATCGTTACAACCCTTTGTTCAGGCCTTAGGAATGAAAACAGCGCATTCAACAGCGTAGTCTTCCCGGCAGCTGGCATGCCCCCTATCAGTATGTTGGCAGGCCTGACTTTTAGGCCATCCATGTAGAGCCATAGCCTTGCAGCTATGCTGTAATCGAGCGTGCCAGAATTTATAAGGTCTAAAACGCTTAGAGGGTTCTTCTTGAAATTTCTTATCGTTATATCGTATCCCATTGGCGAGTACACTATATTGGCCCTGCTTCCGCTTGGAACGTGGACATCAAGTATGTTTCCATTTGCTGCTTCGTTTGTTGCATAAAGCTTCAGTTTCTTGACGAAACGGCTGAGCTCGTTTTTGTCGCTTATCTTTACGTCTAGCTGCCTCTGGCCGACTTTTGAGTCGTATACGAATATGCTGTTGGTATTGTTTATCATTATATCTTCTATCGTTTCATCAACCAGAAGATCTGTTATGGGGCTCATGTCGCCCATGTTGTCCGATATCTGGGCTATCTCGTCGCTGCTTATGTCGGCGCGTATGTTCTTTGCAGTTTCCGTTATCAAAGCCGCACGCCTTTCAGGATTGGTTATGTTGACGAATTTACCGGTAAGCCTGTCTAGTATCTGCTCTTCTAAAGTATAAAGATCCTCATTCACAATGATCACCAAACAATAGATAATAGAATGGCAATCTATAAAATCATTGGTTATTGTGAATGGCATTTTTAATCTTGAGTGAGAAATATACGCATGGAGCAGCTGTTCAGGTTCTCTAAGAAGAGGCCGTACCAATCGGATATGGTGAACGATATATACGATGCTGTGAGCAGGGGCAACGATATACTCATAAATGCACCTACTGGAATAGGCAAGACGGACGCTTCGATTGGGGCTGTTTTGAGCTATGCGCTGCACAACAACAAGACAGTATTCTTCCTGACTCCAAAGATATCGCAGCATAAGATAGCGATAGATTCATTGCGCGGCATCAAGCAAAAATTCAAGCTTGATTTCAAGTATGCTGACATAGTCGGAAAGCAGAACATGTGCATAAACGAAAAGGTCAACAGCATAGAAGGGGAATCGTTTTATAGCGCATGCGAGCATCTGATAAAAAACAGCAAGTGCCCTTTCTTCTCCAAAGTTAAGCTGTTCAAGCCGGAGGATGACGCAACTATGCTTGACGCTGCAGACCTTGGGCACAACAGCGTCTTTGAGGAATCGTACAATCAGGGTATGTGCGCATACGAAGTCTCGGCAAAGCTCGCAAAGAACGCAGATGTTATAGTAGCAGGCTATTCCCACCTGCTCAACCCATACCTGAAGCAGGCATTCCTGAAAAAGATAGCGCATTCGCTGGATGACAGCATATTGATATGGGATGAAGCGCACAACGTGCTTAATGCAGCAAACTCGTACTTCAGCGTGACTCTTTCGACTAATGGAATCTTAAGGGCAATGCGCGAATTGCAAAGCATAGGGAACGCGATGGACTTAGGATATCTCAAATTCGCACTGGATAGCCTCGCCAAAAAGAAGCTTGAGAAGCTAGATGAAGCATTCGTGGCTAAAGATGAGCTGCCTCCAGACATATTGCAGAACGCAAACGCCATAATAAGCCAATTGGAAAATGCCGCGCTGGAATACATAGAGCAGTCCAAGGCAAAGAGGTCGGCAACCATGCACATCGCCAAGTTCCTCAACGAATGGATACAGCAAGGAGAGTCGACTGCCAGCATAATATCCAGGTTCGGGGGCTCTGTCAAGCTTTCTCTTACATGCCTTTATCCGGAGAGGGCGATACCCATATTCGGGGAGGCACACGCCAACGTATTCATGAGCGCTACGCTCCTGCCATTGAAGATGTATTCCGACCTATTTGGATTGGAAGATGCAAAGCTGAAGAGTTACGGTTCGCCCTTTCCTTCATCCAACAAGCTAGCCATAATAGATGCAGATATAACTACAAAGTACCAGGAGCGCTCGATTGAGCAATACAAGCGCATAGCGGAGAAGATAATAAGGATAAAGGATTCCACCCCGGGGAACATAGCCGTATTTTTTCCAAGTTTTGCAGTGCTTGACAGCACATTCAGGTACATGCATGATTCCGATATATACATTCAAAGGCGTGAAATGAAGAATATCGCAGTAGAAAGCATAATAAAGGAGTTTCAGAAGAGCGACAACTCCATGCTCTTCGGGGTCATGGGAGGCAGCCTGAGCGAGGGCATAGATTACGAGAACAACAGCATAAAGGGCATAGTCATCGTAGGCATACCGTTGACCAAACCGGACCTTGAATTGAACGCCAGGATCGAATATATAAACAGGAGATTTTCTGGCAAAGGCAGCGAATATGCATATACGATACCTGCAATAATAAGGGCGATACAGGCAGCAGGGCGCGCGGTAAGAAGCGAAAATGACAAGGCAGTCATAGTGCTCATGGACAGGCGTTACAAGTGGTCTATGTACAAATCCATAGTCTCAAATTCTATACCAGTAAGCGAGCCTATCGACTACATAGGCGAGATCAAGAGGTTTTGGCGAATGCAGGGCGCGAAATGATTCGCAGCCCTAAAGCACAAGGTAAGCATAGTATAGCAATATTCCTATGATGATGCCGAAAAGCAATGGAGGTATAGCCGGGAGAGCGCGCTTGAACTTTTTTAATATAAGCATGGTGAGCACAAGGCCGATGATTGCGCCGAACGTTATGAACATGCTGAACGTGAAGCTCAGGTATACCTTGAATGCGGAGACTGCAACCATCAGCGGCATTGCAAGATCTCCTGTGCCTAGCGCTACGCTTGCAGATACGGGCACAAGCCCATTGGACACTGCAGTTTTAAATGCGGTATTTGAAATTTTAGCCTTGCTCATCTCCGTTTCATATGCCTTCAGCTCCTTACTGCTGAAATTTGATTTGCTAACTGCTTCAATTTCCTTTACATCAACCATGAACGCAAGATTCTTCTCAGAGACCGCATTTGCCAATGTTATCATATGCTTCGTTACAAATACGGCTATAAAGTCGTAAACCGCGAGGATTACCATGAATATGAATGCTACGGTAAAGCTGAATCCAACACCCAATATTACGCCGACGCCTATGCTTGCGACTATCGCAGCGGTATTTTTCAGGTTTGGCCATTTATTCTTCGCAACTACAAGAAGGATTGCAAGCACCACAGCCAAAAGCAGCGACAATGGCACTGCGCTGCCGAATATAGATAGGGATACGCTTGAATTTAGGTACATGCCTATTATGAGAAAGACTTCGAATGATGCTATGAATATGACAAGCCCTTCTACAAGCCGGAATATGCCTTTGTAAAATTTAAGTATCAAAAGCAGCAGGACTGAAAAAAATATTATATATGCTATGTAGAAAACCGCGCTCGCAGGGCTTGATATTACCTGAGATGACTGCACCTGCTGGTATGTAGAGTTGTTGAACACGAGCGTCGACAGCAAAAGCCCGCCGAACTGCACTATCATGAAAAGTGCCAGTATCTGGACGAGTTGCCTGTATTCTATAACCTTTAGCGCCATCGGACCACTACTCAGAATCGTGGCGCACCAGCTTTATCAGCCCTTGCCTTGGGCTGAATATGTCACCGCTCTTCTCCAGTTCATTTATGTATTTGCTTGCAGATGCCGAATCTATGCCTGCCTTGCCCGCTTCTTCTATGACACGCACCATCTTTGCCGAACCTTCAGATTCCTCAAGCTGCTTTATTATGCCAAGCATTGCATTTATTTTATCAACTTTCTCCCTTGGCATGCCGGTAAGTATTGTGTCTATGTCTATCCTGCCTCCGCGGTCTACTGCGAGGGTTTTGAGCATGAACTCGCTTAGGTTTATGGCGCGTTCCGCATCTGATACGGATACGGTTTCAGAAAGCCTTGTCTTTGCGCTTGCCTCCGCCATCCTTATCAAGCCCTCTATCTGCCTGGGCGTGATCGGAACTGCGCCCTGCTTCAGACCAGCTCTTCGCAATTCGACATAGTATTCCTGAATCTTCTTTGACGCATCTTCTGTAATCCTTGGATAGACGAATTTTCTTGCATATGCAACGTATTTGCGCAGGAAGTCGCCGTCCATTGGCGGCAGTTCCACCTGCTCAACGCCTTCAAGCTCTGCGATTATAGCGCCAGCAGCCTCATGCTGCACGAGTATGTGCTTCGCTATGCTCTTGTCCAGTTCTTCATCCATTATGTCTTTTATCGGAAATATTAGATCGAATCTTGAAAGCAATGTTGGAGGTATGTCGAATTGTTCGGCAGGGTAGATGTGGGGATCAAACCTTCCGTATTTAGGGTTAGCTGCGGCGAGCACTGCAGCCCTTGCCGAAAATGTAGCTATTATGCCTGCCTTAGCCACGCTTATAGTCTGGGATTCCAAAGCCTCGTGGAGCGCTGCCCTATCTTCATCGCCTATCTTATCGAATTCGTCTATGGCGACTACTCCGCCGCTGCCCAGTACAAGCGCGCCGGCCTTGAGCGTCCATCCGCCTTCTGAGAATTCGTCTCTTTCTGCGACTGCCGTAAGCCCACCCCCAGTAACTGATTTCCCGCTTACGTATATGCCTTTTGGAACCAGGCGCGAGACAGCCTGCAATATCCTTGTCTTTGCGCTTCCCGGATCGCCGATGAGCAGTATATGCATGTCGCTCCTTATCACGCCCCCGTCAACCAAAAACTTGCCTGCGGTGCCGCCAAAGAGCTGCAGCGTGACAGCCTGCTTTATTTCATCGTAGCCGTAAATGGAAGGAGCTAGGGACTTTGCTATTTTTTCGAATATCATAGGATCCGTGGCAAATTCCTTTATCTGGCGCTCTTCCTCCTCGCTTATCGATAGGTCGGCAAATTCCTTTTGCTTTGGTATTATTGATACGGTATCGAGGAACATTGTATACAGATTGGTTTCTGATTTTCCCCTTGAATTCTTTCTGGGGCGTATCCTTAATATCCCAGTAAGGTCTATCCTGTCTCCAGGAATGACTGTATTTACAAGATCGTCCTCCAGCCAGACTTCAAGCTGCCATGTCGGCGTATTGCCGCGCAGCTTTTCTAGAGGATCCTGCACTGCTATTTTCTGAAGGTTTATGAATTGCGATTCCTCCTGTATCTGCTTGAGGGACCTGCGTTTGCACTGCGGGCACACAACAGGAACCTCGTCTTTTCCTATCCTTACCTGCTGCCTTGCATTGCAAAAAGTGCACTCATACACCCCTAGCTTCACTTTTGGGCTTATCTCTGACCTTTTTACTATAAGGCTGTCAAGCAGTATAAGCTTGCCTATGTATGAAGAACCGACGTCCTGCACCAAAGGAGTATTTATATTTTGCCCGAAGAACCTGCAATGCACATCCTTATCCCCAAGCGTTATGTTGCTCATCTTGCCCCTGAGCGATGCATTTGCGGCTTCAAGTATGATTTCTGGCTTGTCTATCAGTTCCGCTGCCAGTTCAGGATCAAACTTCTGAAGGTCCTTTATGTCTATTTTAATGCTTTGCAGCCTTGGAAAAGATATTATTATGTCATTTATTTTGTCGGCATAATACCTATCAAGAAACTCGTCGAACCTTAATTTTATAGCTTCTATCAGGGCGTCTGCCATATTATCATCGTAAAAATAAGCGCTATGCTATACCCTTATAGTATTTAACTTAAATATTTATATACAGCATAGCTTAACTTTTATCGGAAGTGAAATCGATGCCAAGGATAATAGTAACATCAGCATTGCCGTACGCGGAGGGAGTTCCGCATCTAGGCAATTTCGTAGGATCGATACTTCCAGCAGATGTTTACTATAAGTATCTTTTTATGAAAGGTGCCGACGCCATATATATATGCGGATCGGACCAGCATGGAACTCCAATAGAGGTCCAAGCCATGAAAAAGGGCATATCGCCAAAGGAGCTTGCAGATGCAGTGCATGAACAGATTAAGGAATCTGCAGAAAGATTTGGCTGCACCTTCACCCACTATGGAAAGACTGATTCTGAAAAAAATAAGGAGATAGTATATGAAATCTTCGGCGCTCTGGACAAAAATGGGTTCATAAAACAGGTAGAGGATGTCCAGCCGTATTGCAATGTCGACAAGCGCTTTTTGGCTGATAGATTTATAGAAGGCATATGCCCGTACTGCAAAGCCGAAGGCGCACGCGGAGACCAATGCGATAATTGCGGAAACCTCCTGAATCCGGACGAACTGATAAACGCGCACTGCGTCATATGCGGGAGCATCGACATTGAATTCAAGAAGACGGCCAACCTTGCACTTGATCTGAAGAAGCTTGAACCTGACATAAAGGAATTCGTAGAGAGGAACAAGGGCAACAACTGGAGCAAGAACGCAGTTAACAAGACCCTGAGTTACATATCACAGGGATTGAAGCCGAGGGATATTACAAGGGATATAAGCTGGGGCTTCAAAGTCAACAAAAAAGGATTTGAGGAAAAGCGGTTCTATGTATGGTTTGATGCTGTGATAGGCTACATAGGCATAACAAGTGAGTGGACCCCTAAATGGAGGGATTATTGGATGGATAATGACACCAGACTCGTGCAGTTCATGGGCAAAGACAATATCGAATTCCATACGATGATGTGGCCAGGCATACTTATAGGCAGCAGGATGGGGTTTGCCTTGCCGCATACAATAAAGGCGTACGAATACCTGAATGCAAGCGGCGTCAAATTTTCCAAAAGCAGGGGCATAGGCCTAAATGTGCAGAACGCGCTAGACATAATGCCTGCAGATTACTGGAGGTTTGCATTGATGCACTTGCTGCCCGAGACCTCAGATACGGAATTTTCGATAGCCAGCTTCATAGAAATAGTCAACAAGATAATGAATGATAAAGTTGGAAATCTCGTGCACAGGGTTTTGACAATAACGAAGAACAACTATGCGCTGTTGGAAAATAAGGATGCAGACGCGCAGATTGTAGAAAAAATCAATACCCAGATTAAAAATTATACGTCTAACTTCGAGCAGGTGAACATGCGGGACGCTCTGCAGAGCCTTGTGAAGCTGGCAGAGTTAGGCAACGAGATTATGAGCACCAAAGAGCCATGGAAGATGCTGAAGAATGCAGATGGGAAATCAGCCGCAGAGTTCTCATCGCTGATGAACGGGCTGCTTAACATAGTCTATGCGCTTGGAATAATGCTGTATCCGTTCACCCCAAATGCAAGTAAAAAGATTTTGTCGTATTTTGGCGTCGGTGAAAAAGAGATAGGAGGCATGATGGGCAGGATTGCCGACAGGCCTGCGCTCAGAATAGATATTCCAATAACTACGATTTTTAACAAGGTAAGCGAAACAGAGCTGAAGAAAATGGAAAAATACTCTGGAAGCAAAAGTTAGGTTTTCAGATAGGTTTTGTCATTTGCCGAGGCGCTTTTTATTTATCTTCCTGTGGTGCAAGATGTCATTCTTGTAGCACCTGCTTGTGCAGTAATAGTTTATCTTTCCAGTTTTAAAGACGTACATGGAGCCGGTGCCCTTCTTCATCTCTTTTTGGCAATAAGAACATTTCATCTAAAACACCAAAGCCAAAATTTACTTGACTTTTATCTCCCTTGCTTCTCTGCTTGTGTCCGGAAGCCTTATTACATCTTTTACTTTGGCAGGGCCGATCTGATTCCTGCGTATTATCCTGCCTTTGTCCTTTCCTTCGAGGATCTTGCAAGAAACCTGGTATACCTCGCCGTACATTCCGGTCTTAACTTTTGTGTTGACATCGACTATTTCAGCCAGGAAGCCATGAAATTGTTGCGTTTGGTCATCTGCCATGATTATCAGCTTTGCATTGCGTTAGAAGAAATCACGCGCTTGCGCCCTCTTCCTTTGCTTCTTCTTTTTTCGCTTCTTTCTTTTCTTCTTTCTTTTCGGCCTTATTTTCCTCTTTCTTTGGAGCCTGCTTTTGCGAGGTTCCGGTTATTTTGGATATAACGTCCTTAATTGAATTTGATGCACTCCCTTGATCTTCCACAGCTATTGCAGAGCACGGGACATTCATGCCTATGGATTTGCCAAGCTCCTGCTTTGTAGGAACATATGAATATGCAATCTTTTTCTGTTCGCATATTGAAGGAATGTGTGCCATGATCTCTTCAGGCTCTATATCTTCTGCCATGACTACGAATGACGCAAGCCCTCTTTCTACGCTCTTCGTTACTTCGTTGACTCCTTTCTTTACCTTGCCAGATTGCTTTGCAAGCTGCAACGCTTCGTATGTCTTTGCTACAACATCCTTCGATACTTCGAATTTCACGTATGATTTTGCCATTTCAACACCTTGGTTTTAACTTCATCGGTAGTTTTGATTAAACTTAGAAGAAAGTTAATATCATTTTACCCAGAAAGCTATTTAAGCATTCCTATGCTTTGCAATTCTTCCATTAATCATGGACATTTACGCAAGGAACTGGTTGGGGGTCGGGGGTTCTGGCGGCTGGCCCTTCCTTGTCCTTATTTCCCTAACTATCTTATCCTGCAGGTCCTTTGGCAGTTTTTCATAGCCTGCAAACTCCATGTACCATATTGCCCTACCTTGCGTCAAGCCTCTCAGTTCGTTGGAGAAGCCCTTTAGGACCTCGCCTACAGGCATCTTGGCAGTTAAGGAGACCTGCTCCCTGTCCTGGGTTATTGTCCCTACCTGGCCCCTCCTGCTCTGCACAAATGTTATCACGCTTGACAGGTAGTCTTGAGGTATGTTTATCGTAAAGTTCTGCTTTGGCTCAAGAAGCGACACTCCTGCAGTCAGAGTTGCTGCGTAAGTTGCATTTCTCATAGCAGGTATTACCTGGGCAGGGCCTCTGTGCACTGGATCTTCGTGTATCGTTGCATCGACTATGCTGACCAAAAGGCCTGAGCATTTTTCCCTTGCAAGAGGGCCGTCCTTTACAGCTTCCTCAAACCCGTCTATCAATAGTTCCATAACCTCGTTCATGTACTGCACGCCGTGTGTCACGTCGGCCATCATGCATTTATTGTAAACATCCTCAACGTTTTTGGCTACGTTTCTGTCCAAGCCGGCGGCGACCATTGCTTCTATGGCGTTCTGCCCTTTAGGCTTGCCCTCCCTTATGGAACCGTCGTCTATAGCCTTTTGCACGCCCTCCGGAAGAGGTTCTACTGTAACGTAGAACTTGGAATGCTTGTTAGGTGTCTTTCCTTCTACGGGGCCAGCTTTGCTGTTTATCGTTTCCCTGTATATGACTATGGGCTCGCTAGATATTATAGGGATCTTGAAGTCGTCTTTCAGCTTTGTTTCTATTATTTCCAGGTGCAACTCACCCATGCCGCTGACAAGATGTTCCCCAGTTTCCTGATTAATCTCAGTAATTATTGTTGGATCCTGCTTTGAGAGCTCTCTTAGCGCTTCTATGAGCTTTGTAGTATCCCTCGAATCCTTGGCTTCTATAGCCTTTGTAACAACGGGCTTCGAGTAGTGTGTTATCTGTTCGAAAGCTTCTATGGGCTCTTCGCTCAGGGTGTCGCCTATGCTCACATCTTTAAGGCCGACTATCGCAGCTATGTTTCCTGCGGGAATCTCGTCGACTATAACCCTTTCCGGACCCATGTATACGCCTACCTGCTGGATCTTTTGGGTATTCTGCTTTCCTGATATGTAAAGCTCTACTCCTTTCTTTGCTATGCCTGAAAATACCCTCCCTACTAAAACTTCGCCGCTATGGGGATCGTACGTCATGTTGAATATCACGATGTTGGTCTTTGCGTTTATGTCTGCTGAGAGCATCGCCTTTGCCTCCGGATTCTCCAAATTGCCATGCCATATCTTAGGTATCCTGTATGCTTGGGCCTGCTTTGGGTTTGGAAGATGGTCTATCATCATTATAAGTGTTGCATCGTCTATTGGTGCGATTTCCTGAAGCTTTTTCTCGTTGCCTTCAGCAGTTAGCGCAAATATTTCCTTGAATGATACCTTGTATTTTTCCATTATGGGTTTTGATATCGCCCATTTTTTGGCTGCCGAACCGAATGCCACGCTTCCGTTGTCTACGCTGACCTTCCACTTTTGCGCAAATTCTTCAGGTGCGTACTGCTCTATCAGCTTGTTTATGTCGTTTATGAGCTTCAAAAGCCTCTCGAAGGTCTGCTCTGGCGTCAATCTGAGTTCGGTAAGAAGCCTGTCAACCTTGTTCACAAAAAGAATCGGTTTGGCTTTCTCCTTAAGTGCTTGCCTAAGCACTGTTTCTGTTTGGGGCATTACTCCTTCAACTGGATCTACTACGAGCACGACGCCGTCTACTGCGCGCATAGATCTTGTAACGTGGCCTCCGAAATCCACGTGACCGGGAGTGTCTATTAGATTTATAATGTAATCCGTATCGTTGTAGATAAATCCTAAGGATATGTTTGCAGATTTTATCGTCATTCTTCGATCTTTTTCTATCGCTTCAAAATTAGTATAAAGCGCATCCCCTGCTACTGCTTTTGATATTAGCCCTGCCTTTGCCAGCAATGAATCGGTAAGTGTGGTCTTTCCGTGATGAACGTGCGCTATTATGGCCACATTGCGTATGTTTTCCTGGCCTTTCATTAGCTTTACTATTTCGTCTACTACGTATTCCTTTCTTACCATAATTCAACACCATGAATTTATAAATTCAGCTACTTCGCGCTTCTTGCCATGCGCTCTATCTCGTTCTTTCTTTTTATGGCATAGCTGTTTATATCGTTCTTTGCTGCCAGAATGAGCTCGTTCGCCAGTGCGCCGTCTATAGTCTTCTTGCTTGCAAATGCACCTATTATCGATGCAGTTGCTATATTCCTTAGCGCTATATCAAGCCTCCTGCTCGCACTTATGTCAACCGGTATGTTTGATACCGTACCTCCCTGCCTTATCCTTGTTGTATCTTCGATTGGGGCGCTGTTCTGCAGGGCATTTATAAATATCTGCAATGGATTCTCATTCGTCTGCTTATTTACGTTATCGAATGCCTTCTCGACGATGTGCATTACCTTTAGCTTCTTGCCTTGTAGCACGCCCTTAGTCCTTATGACATGGCCGCCTATCTTCTTTCCGGTTCCGCCGCGCATGAGCGCATTTTCCAGCCTTTCGACTATATTTATGTTTGCCTTTGAAAACATCTTGTTGCTCGCGCGCCTGAATGTCGATGGGAAAGCCAATGGCTTCAGATCCACGTAATTCTTCAGGCTTAAGTCATCTACGCTAACTGCATAACTGTATTTCTTGAACAGGAGATTGCCTTCCGAAGAGAATTTGGCGGCAAACTGTGGCTGGGTTTGGGTCTTTACTTCCTTCTTTGGCTTTGCAGTAGCCTTTTTCCTTTTCGGCTGCTTTGGCTGGGCTGCATCGTGCACTGCTTCTGCATTAACATTGTTATTTTGTATTTCAGACATGTTGACTTCATCTCTTCGGTTTCTCAGCTTTTCCTCTGAGTATCTGCACCATGTTTGCACCGTTGACTTCGACTACCTTGTATTTCATTCCAGGTATGCATCCCATCTGACCCCTCTGCGAGCCTCCAAGGCCTTCTATAGTCACTTCGTCGTGTTCATCTATATGATTTATGGATCCGTCTCCAGGCACAAAGGCGCCTACGACCTTGCCATTCTTTATAAGCTGCACCCTTACGCACTTTATCTGCCCAGAGTGGGGCTGTTTCTGTTCTACTGCAAACTTCTGCAGGACCAGACCCTTCGCCCTTGGCACTGTGCCCATAGGGTCATACTTTTGTTTTAAGTGTAATTTTTTTCTTTTAAGCCACTTTTTCAGCATACGCTGGTGCTTTCTCTGCTTTAAAAGTTTTCTTGCTGCAAATTCGCCGTTGGGCATTTTATATCACTTTTTATTTGTTTTCTTTTTCTTTATCCTTGTCCTGTAATATGCTTGAATTGCCTGGCTTTATTATTGACAATACAGATACGGAAAATGGCTTGCCACATATTGCACCCAATTCGAGCGAATTTCCTTCGAAGGTGATTACCGAAAGATTTGATATCTTTGCAAGATGCATCACATCCTGAAGCGCTTCTACCTTGTTTATTGATGCAGCTACGATCAGCTTTGCAGTATTGCCTTTTATAGAGTCTATGACCTTGTTTATGCCCAAGGCTGTTTCTCCGCTGTCTACAGCTAAACGTATATCATTAGCAAGATCCGTCATTAATTTCACTTTGTGCGAGATACATTAAACTAGGTAGTAAGTGTATCAAGGCAATAGTAGTTATTTACAGAAAGATATATAATAATTATGCGAATCGCCGTACTAAACAGGTATTAGGGATTTGACAAATGCGGGTCTGCAATATTGCATATCTGCATCCTTCCCTGTTTGAATGATAAGGGCTTTCTGCAATGTATTTTTAGGTATTTACGGATGCTGTATGGTATAGTTGCACCCCTGCGGTTGTGCCATATTCCCGCCCAATATGAGCTTTATGTAGCCGATATAGGGAACTGCCCCTACAACCTTGCCGATTACATTGCCGATAGATGCAGGGTAATTGAAATATTGCATGTCCAGCCCCGGATTGTTATCGCCTTTTGTAAGCACATAGTATTGGCCGCTTGCATTCAGTATTGCATATGCTCTGTGCACGATGTATGAATCGCCTTCGTTGTAAAAAAGGTCTCCCGGCACGGTCTTGTATACTATTATCGAATTGTTCCTATCCCCGCTTATTGTAATGTTATTCACAGTTATCGAGGTAAGGTATGCTTCGTTGGCAATGGTGCCATTGCTATACCTTATTGCGCGTGCACCGCACGTATACGCAACTGGCTGGCTTTGTTGATTATATTGGACCAATCGCGAACCTGCGCTTGAATATAGCCCTATAGAATAGCCTGGTTTTATTATCTGCGAAATTTCAAGGATGCTGCCGGAATACTTGTATGCTATGCATTCCAGCGATTCCGCATTGGAATTTGATATAATTGATGCCTGGGCTTTGGTAATGTTTAATATGGGTGCTTTTATCTGTGAAATGTTTTCTATGCCGTGCACGAATATTAAATCGCCCCTGTGCAGATACGGCAGCATGCTGCAGCTTGGCACTACATCTACCGGGTACGCGGTATGCATGTATGTGCTTAACAAAAGCCATATCGCAGCCACAATTGCAATTGCTGCAAATATTTCTACCAACATTTTTTTGTATCCTTCATCCTTTGCGCCGGATACGAATTCGAGGGCTATTATTACAACCAGTAAAAAAAATACAGCTATGCCGAAAACCAACGACAAAAATGCAACTTTTTGATAAAAAAGATACAATACAAAGAGCAACGCTAGGATTATGTACAGCGGCCATACCGTCAACTTCCCCTTATTTGGCATGGCTTGCTTTGCAGCAGGCTTTCTAGGCGCTGCACTTTTTTTGCGTTTTTCCTTTTTCAATCTTACACCTATTTGCCCACTCCAACCAATTGTATGCCCACCGCCTTTGATTCATCATTCTGCATAGAGAACCCTATTGCAGTGTCTGCAGCCGATATCAGGGTGTCATTGTGGCTTACGACTATAAATTGTGAATTAGAGCTTATTTCTTTTATTAGTTTCGACAACTTTTTCGAATTTTCTTTGTCAAGTGCAGAATCAATCTCATCGAATATGTAGAACGACATCCTATTGCGCATCTGTATGGCGAAGAGCATCACTATCAGAATGAATGATTTTTGGCCCCCTGACAATTCGTCTACGGATTTTATCCTTCCTCCTTTGTCCTTCTTCCTTACGGATATCGAAAGCCCTGAATTGAATGGATCTTTTGGATTGTCTAATGACATTACCACTTCGTCATCATAAGTGTAATTGTAAAGCTTTTGCATGTTCCTCTCAACAGCCTTGAATGTATCCATAAATACGTCTAGTTTTTTTGATTCTATTTCTTTTATCATGCCCAATATCGAGGTTTTTTCGTTTTCTAGAGTATCGAGCTTTTCTATGGCGCCTTCGAGATCCTTGCTTTTTATTTCATACATCTCAGGAGCTTTTAGGTTTACAACGCCCATTTTTTCCAGATCGTTTTTTAGGACTGCAAGCCTGCTTTCCAGTTCGTTTATGCTCCCCTTGGCTTCTTCAACCTCTGCCCTTCCGGAAAGTTCGGCTTTTATGTCGTTGAGCCTCGTTTGCGCCTGGGCTTTCTTAGTTTCTGCTTCTGATAATTCCTTTGCCAGCTTGTCGGATTCTCCAGTCAGCCTGCCTTTCTGGAATCCCATTTCAGACAGTGATTTTTCGAGTTTTAAAAGCTCATTGTATATCGATTCTGACCCTTTGTCATGTGATCTTATCATTTCTTCAAGCTCGGCTTTTGAAGACACCCCTTTGGCGATGTACGCTTCCTTTTCCTTCACCGCAGCATTGAGTTTATTTATAGTGTCTGACGCTTTGCGCATTTCGTCTTTTATGGCTGCAATCCTCAAATCCAGCATGTCATTCTCTTTTGAGACCGATGCATATTGCATTTTTAATGATTCCAGCTCTGCACGTTGCTTCTTTGCAGTCTCAATTTCTTCCTTGCTCGCTTTCGATGACTTCCCAGCATGGAGTGCGGTAGACATTGCTTTGTAGCTAAGTGCCTGCTTTTCTTTTATGGCTGAAATCTCTTTTGCCAGGTTGCTGCATTTAGACGCGTATGCCTCGATTTCACGTTCTGTGCCTTTAACTGACTTGCTTTTTGCATCTATTTCGGATTTGATCGTCAGCAATTCTCCTAATGACAATGATATGGAAGAATTCATGCGTTTTATTTCTATTTCGCTGCCTGCCAGGTCTACCTCGAGAGAGCCAACTGCCTTTTTCTCAGATTCCAGTTCAGATTCAACCATTGCTATTTCCTTTAAAAGCTCCTGTTTTTGGCCTGCAACCTTTTCTAGTTCTAATCTCAGCTTGCCGGGATATGCAACCTGCCGTGAAAACCCTCCACTGACGACTCCTGACGGCTCAAGTATATCGCCTTCCTTAGTCACATACCTTAGATTTCCGAGTCCATGCTTCTTTCCGTCTGCTATCGTATTTACTAGATAGGTATTGGCGAATACGAACGAGAAAACTTTTTCGTATTTCTTATCGAATTTCACCAGGTCTATTATTGGAGTGACGCCTTCTTGCACCGCAGGCTTCTTGCCGTATATGTCCGCCATAGGTATGAACGATGCCCTCCCAAGCTTTTTATCGCGGATAAGTTTTATCGCCGATGTTGCAACGCTTATCGATTCCACTACGAAGTAATTGAATCTGCTCCCCGCGGCGGCAATGATGGCATTTGAATACTTGTCTTCATAAGTGCATAGCTCATACGCTCTGCCGTGAAAACCCTGCTTTATTTCGCGCTTTATCTCGTCATTCATGCGGTCCGTGCCGCCTCCGCTTGCGGCTATCGCCTCCCTGATATCTATTGACTTTTCATCCAGTGCCGAAATAGACTTGGTTATGGCGGATTGCTTTTCGTGAAGTTCTTTTATCCTGATGCGACCCTTGGCTATTTTGCTTTTCACTGCATCGGCATCCTTTAGTCTGCTTGAAACAGATGCGTTCCATTCTTTGATCGATTTTTCCAAATCAGATGCTTTTAAAGATAGCATTTCTATTGAATCTGATGCTCTTGAGATTTCAGCCACGGCAGACAGGCGAGCGCCGTTGACCGAATCGAATTCTTTTGAGAGGGCATCAAGCGACTTTTGCATAGACTCATATTCCCCCGATGCAAAATCGTCGGCCTCTTGATTTTGATGAACTTCAATTTTTTCAATGCTTTTTGATCTAGATTCTATTTCTGCCCTTAATGAAACTATAATTTTTTTGTTATCTGCTATCCTGATACCCAAACCATTGTCTTCTGCTGTCAATTCGTTTATGCGTGTTTTTAAGCTTGCAATCGATTCTTTGGTCCCCCGCACTTCAGATTCTGCTATAGCCACCCCCTTGCTTATCTCGTCAAGATTCCTGTTAACGGAATTTACCTCAATTGACTTCTCGCTGAGTTTCTTCGAAAGTTCTGAGCGCAGCTTCGCAATATCCTCCATCTTCTTATCGATTTCAGATATAGATGACGACAAAGTTTTCTTCTTTTCTTCAAATCGTGCAATGCTGCCCATCGCATCTTCCAATGCAGAATATACTTGGCTTTCCCTCTTTTTCAATATCGTGTAGCTTATGCTTTTTATGGAATCGGATGTAGCTATGTACCGCTCTGCATCTTCTTTGTCTTTTTTAAGCTCCTCTATGAATCCGGTGCGTTCGCTAAGCATTATTTTTGCATTCCCTATCTTTTCTTCTACTTTCTCAAGCTCTTTTAACGAATTATTTTTTTTGTCATCAAATTCTTTTATGCCGGAAGCTATGTCTATCAGTCCCCTGCGTTCCTTTGAATTAAGGTTCAGTATCCTGATTATCTCGCCCTGGGTTATAGTATTTGTTTCATTGGCCCAGCAGTTGTTTGCATGCAGCAAATCCAACACATCCTGCCTCTTTGCCTTTTTGCCGCCTATCCTATATCCAATTTTGCCATCCGACCTTACGACTCTGGATATCTGGATTTTTTGGTCTCCGGAAAAATCTATTGTGACGTACGCCCGTTTTAGCTTTGTTTCCTTATCCGGCTTTACTAGATTGCTTATTAGTTTGCTTGAATTTGTGACCCTCATTCTTCTGAATGATGACTCCCCAAGCGAAAAAAGCAGTGCGTCGCATATGTTGGACTTGCCCGATCCATTTGGGCCTACAATGCAATTGAAGCCCTTGCTAAACATAATGTTTGCATGCTTGAAGGATTTAAAATTATGAATTGTTACTTTGTCAATATAGAGCACAAACAACACCGGCGCCACTAATGATTAGCATATTAAGATTTTTAGTGCTTGTCATATGGTTATAGTTGGCACATATCGCATGGTTATGCGCCTTCATTGTTTTGCGTTTGAACCTTTGTGCAATTTACTGAATTTTGAGATATGCAGCGAAAGCACAGATTCAAGGTGCTGCCTTTGTATTATCCCTGTAAGCTTCCCATTTTTTACTATGCCTATTATTCCGGCCTCGTATATCTGCATCTTGGTGAGCGCTTGAAATGGTTTGGCGTTGTACGGAATTACAGGCAAGGACGAACTGAAATATGCGATATCCTTCTTTATCATGTTGCCTACGCTCTTGTTTGATATTACAGTTGGCAGGCGCGAAACCAGCCTGAATTCGCTTCCTTGCTTGAATACCACCAGATGCGTATGGTGCGCTAGCATCTCATTGTAAAGGCTGCCCATCTTTACGCCAGGCTTAAGCATTATGTAATTTTTTGACGAGACTGCGCTCAGCGGAAGATCCGAAGTATAGTTGCGCACATATGCGGACTGCATTTCAGCCTGGGCGCCGCCATAGAAGAATATTGCAATGAATAGGTCAAATACCACTATTGTTTCTTTGTAGAGAAGAGAATAGCCATTGGACAGATATACGAATATGAATGTTCCAATGATAAAAAGGATCGTTATTACGTTGCTTGCCTTGACAGTTATTTCAGTAGAGGCAAAGAACGATCTCTTCTTTTGAAGGTAACTGCGAAGTATCCTGCCGCCATCCAGCGGAAACCATGGTATTATGTTGGAAGCTGCCAAAAGTATGTTGAGCAGGAAAAGAAGCTGGATTATGCTTTTTGCAAATCCTCCCGGCATTAATATTGAGATTGCGCCAAGCACAAATCCGAAGAAAAAATTTGATAACGGGCCAGCTAAGGATATCCTAAACTCTAGACGCGGTTCTATGTCGTCCATGTCTATTACCGAACCGCCGCCAAGAGGATATAATATTATCTTCTGCACAGGTATGTTGTTGTTTTTGGCAGTTATTGAATGTGCAAGCTCATGCAAAAACACAAATAGGAATAATAATACAAATATCATGAATAGTGGAAGGCTTATCGCTAGCGAAAATAGCAGTAGTAGTATAAACGTCCAGTGCAGCTGCACGTCTATGCCCGCAATCTTGCCTATCATTGGCGAAAAATTGGCCATCCCGCACCTTAATTAATTGCTTGCAACATTATTTATTCATTGTCAATGATAAAAATTTTGGATTTGATTATATGAGCAGTAGGAAGGCAAATATAAAATTTATTTACAACGAACCTGCACTTATATTGACGGAGAGCAGAAAAAATCATTTAGTAGTTGGAGATTTGCATATCGGCATGGAGAGAGATTTGAAATGGAAAGGCATCAACATGCGTTCCGCCACCGAAATGATAGCAAATAGGATAATTAGAATCGCATCGTCGTTCAAAGCCAATGACTTGATAATTTTAGGCGATTTGAAGAACAGTATACTTAGGCTCGATTATACAGAGGCGCACATGATCAAGAACTTCTTAGGGCAATTAAATGACAATGGACTCAGAGTTCATCTTGCAATTGGGAACCATGATGCATATACTGGCGATTTTTCAGGGCTTCTCGAGAGCATCTCTGATGAAATCATTATAGGCGATATTGCGCTCGTGCATGGGCATCGTTGGCCGTCTGAAAAGGCTATGTCTAAAGATACAATAATAACTGCGCATAACCATTTTGCCATACGCATATATGATTCAAACAACGCTTTTTATAATTCTAAGGTATGGCTGGTAGCGAAAGCAAATAAGAAAGAATTGGCTATGAGATACGAAAATGGCAGGGTGACAAAGCTTATAGTGATGCCAGCCTTCAATGACCTTATAATGGGCGGCGGATTAGATGCGGGGCACAGTACTCGCGAGGATATAAATCCTTTATTTAGGAACAATATATTTGACTTCGGCACCGCAGAGATATATGGATTGGATGGAGCGTTCGTAGGGCAGGCTTCTGATGTTTTAAGGATGCAACAGAAGAACGAACCGAAAATTAAGAAAAAGCGGGCTTAACCTATTCCTGCTTTTATATCTGAATCATAAATTTTCAGGGCAGCCTTCTCATTCCCTTATTATGGTTATTGGAATTATTCCTTTCTCGAATTCCAGTTCTGCCAGATCCAGCGGCTCTACCATATCTTCAGGGACCTTTATAAGAGGAGGGGCGCCATTGGCAAGCTGTAGCGCCCTTGCGCCAATTATCCTTGATTTTTCAAATTTTGTATATTCGTTCATAGTCTACACTTCATATTGGATTTGGCTTGAAGCGCTCCTTTGCGTCTTCCATTTCTGCAGATACCTGCGCTTTCCATTTCTTGAAATCGTCTGGATTTTCAGGATACTTTGTATATATTGCATTGAGCTTCTTCATCTTATTTACTGCGAATATCAGGTTTTGGAATGCGTTTATGTTTGATGCACCTTTTAGGACCATCTTGAACTTTGATGCTAGGCTTAGTTCGGGTACAACTCCCAGCGCAAGGTTTGAGGCTTCGTTACGGGTCAGGAATGTTTTTAACCCGTAATTCAGCACAGCATTGTTTATTGACTGCATATATATCCTAAAGACTTCCAAACCTGCGGTCTTCTTGCCGTATTCCGCATTATAATCTAAATTATATTTCCATAGGCCTTTTGTCGAAACGTCGTTTGATTGCACAGCTATTGCAGCATTTTCTCCCGCAAACGCGCCCGAAACCAATGCCGGGCCTATGCCCCCTGCGCTTATTGGATTGGGCATCGCCATGCTGTCTCCTGCGCCCATGTAGCCATTGAATACAAGGGATTCCATCTGTCTCCTAACTGCTACAGACCATATGCCTTTGCCGTTGTTATTCTTATTGAAAAGGCGCGGATTTTTTATTATTGGATTCCACTTGACATATTCATCTATCAGGTTTTGGAGAGTGTCCTTCTTTCCCAGCTTTGCGTTCCTTATGTCAAGGCTCTTCTTTTGAACGCCCAAACCTATGTTTACCTTATCCTCACTCTTTGGAAATACCCATCCGTATCCGCCTGGAGCCATCTCTTGATTGAGGTGTATGAGTGCGTTCTTTGGATCATAATAATTTAGGTCTTCGCCATTGATGTCAAACTCGTAGATGTATCTGCCCGTAGACTCAATGTCATCGATATCTACATTTTTATCAATGAAATCGTTATCTGGAAGGCGCCTTCTCAATACAGTAGCTACGCCCAATGCGTCTATCACGAGCTTTGAATAAAATTTTTTATGTTCTTTTTTATTATCCTTTCCGAATATTCCGCTTATGAAATTATTCTCCACTATTGGGCCCTCTACCTCAAATTCAGGCATATAGGTTACTCCTGATTTTTTAGCAAAATCCAGAAGTTTTGATTCGAAAGCAGGCCTATCGAGAATGTATCCCACCCCATCAAACAAATATCTGGAGCTTAAGTCTGGGGATAATGCATATACGCCGTCAACCTTTAAATCCAGTTCAGGCTTTGAAAATGCCAAACTGGTCTGTTTTGTTATGAAGTCAAGATGCGACCCTGCTACCGCATCTCCGCATGTCCAGCCCCAATTGTTCTTTTTGCCTACGCTATCTTCAGGATTTCGATCAAGGAGCAATACGCTTGCGCCTTTCCTTGCAGCTATGCCTGCAGCCAAGGAACCTGACATGCCAGCACCTGCCACTATAATATCATATTTTTCATTAGAGTCCATAAAAACACTTAGGTTGTAGTAGTTAATTGTAAAACATTATTTATATAAGATTTTCCTTTTTCCCGTAAACGACAATGCACGTCCTGCCCATTATGGAAGACTTACTGTGCAGGGGGTGAGATTTGAACTCACGAAGGCGCTAAGCCACAGGATCTTAAGTCCTGCGCGTTTTTCTGTGGCCTTTAAGCCTGACCAGACTCTGCCACCCCTGCAAAAATCAAATCAAGCATACATCGAAGGTCCGCTATCCTCAGAAGCTTTCTTGAAGGTATCGTGCGTTTCCTTGCTTTTCTTTATCAGGTCTTTTATTTTCGCTTCTACCTCCTTTGACTCCTTATCCAGTTCGGTTATGTCTATCTTCAAGTTCAATATTTTATTTATGGCCTGTATTGCCAGTTCGGCGTATTTTGGATCTATTATGTTCTGGTTTACAGGCACAAGAATGTTTATGTCATCAATTTGCGATGACACGGCGTTTAACAGCAGCAATGCGCTTACTCCTGTAGCCACACCTTCAGCTATAGGTATCATTCCGGCCTTTGCAGCATCCTGCGCCAGCTTCTTCGACGATGCGATTGAATAAACCTTGTCGTTGGAAATGCCGGTTTCTTCTAACGAAGCAGAACTTGTAGGCATTCCGTTTATTGATATTATCTCAGTAAGTCCGTTATCTTTGATGAATTCATAGAGTTTTTGCGTAAGTTCGTATACCATAGATATAGGTATCGCAAATTCCGCAAATACTATTACAACTTTAATCTTGTCGGAACTATACAGCCTCACGGGAGGCATCGCCTTGCCTTCGTGTATGGATATCATTGGAGGAAATTTATCGCTGTCGACATATCCGCAATACTCCATTTTCAGTTTATCTATCATATAGCTTATAGCCATTGGACCTACGAGCCCGATGCCTGGGAAACCTTCTACAAGTTTATATCCTTTTATAGAAGTTCCCTTGAGCAGTTTAATTTCCAGCATTAAAACACCATTAATTTTTGGAGAGATACCTTATTAAGTATTAGTAGGGTTTGATGCATGTGTGGTAAATTTTTATTCCAGATGCATGCGTTCGGCTATGTCGGCACACATCTTGAGTATATTGCGGTCTCTATTGAATACTCCAAACTCCTTTATTTCCGCAAGCAAGAAACCGTAATTACGGTTATTTGGATCCATGGAAAGATTTTCTATTATTTTAAGCGACCCATAGATGCATTCTGTTGATTTTAACAATACGTAATCGATTTCCTTTGACTTCTTGGGCAGGGCGTGCACATTACCATTCTTTGCTGCATTTGCCAGCACGTCCTTGTACTCGCCATACCTTAAGCCAGTTTCAATAAAACCTTTTGCTGCGTATATGGCATTGCCAGAGCGATCCATGACATCTAGCATTGTTTCGACTTTGTCCATATTATCCAAAAAATTTTTTAAAGATGTCTCATTGCCATACATATCCAATTCCTCCTTTGCTAGGCGCAAATAAATAGATGCAGCTTTTATCGGGTCGTTCATGGATAGTGCCAAATCGCCATTATTTTTTATTATTTTTATTTTTTGGATTTTGACTTTTGGATCTTCGTCTATGCCGCTTCTGCGTATCAGCATAAGAGCCTCTAGGAATGTTCGCTCTGCATTTGCGTATTCTTTAGTTTCAAGCAGCCTTTCGCCGTATTTCTCCAGTTGAGTTAGTTTTGACTTAGCTTCCTTGGTTTTGGGGTTATCCGCCATAAAATCGCATTTATGTCGTTGAAACGTGTAAATTTTATCATTCAATTTAATATTTATATAATATATAAAGATTCTGCTCGCTGGCAGGTTAGACATTTGACAATGGCAAATTTTGCTGACGGAGCCACGACGATAGGTATTTAAACTTATTTAAGTCATTAATATTGGTGAATATAATGGCACAAAAAGTCGGAAGTGAAAGAATTGATAGGGAGGACGGATACCTATACTTTTTAGGCAAGGATGGGTATGCGTGGCGCACACCTATGAAGACAAATTCAAGAGGCAGGAAGGGAAAGGTAGGTAGCGAAAAGATAAAGAGAGAGGATGGATTCCTATATTTCATCGACAGCAATGGATACGTTGCCAGAACCAAGATGAATAGGGGAGGAAGAGCTAAGTCAAAGAAGGCAAAGAAATCAAGCGCAAGAAAGTCAAGCGCAAGGAGAAGGAGATAATTATCTCTTTCCCTTTTCTTTTCCTTTTTTATTTGAACTCGATTTTTGAAGATTTCGTTATTCTATTTTCCTTTATAAACCCTGCGCTTAGTTCCAGCACAAACCTAAATGGGATATTGGGCTTATAGGTTTTACAGAAGAGGATTTTCCTGCATGGCGGCACATTTTCTTCGATCGCGACTATTTGCTTGCCATCATTTAGCCATATTATATCGATACTGAAGCGCATGCCCTTCATCCACATGCTTTCAGTCGAACTGAACCTTGATACAAACAGCATGCAGCTGCTTTTCGGCAGATTGTCCTCATACATCAAACCTATCATCCGCTTGATGAACGAATCTGATATGCGGGCGTCTAGCTCTTTGCCTGCTATCAGCACCGCTTTATGCTCGTAATGCAGCCTGTTTTTTATGGCTTTTAGTATAGGCAATTCTACACCTCTGGCATCACACGCTTATGGCAAGGCTCTGCTCCCTTAGAAATTGCTGCAGGTAGAATCTGCTTCCGGTGCCCTTTCCTGTCAACCCGCTGCCCTTCCACCCTACGAAAGTATGCACGCCCACAATAGCACCCGTAGTCGCACTCACCTTTCTGTTTATGTATACGACCCCAGCCTGTATGGCGTTGGAGAATTCTTTTATTTCGTGCTTGTTTTTACTGTATAACGCAGCAGTAAGGCCGTATTCCACGTCGTTGGCCATTGCCAGCGCTTCCTTAAAGTCCCTATAAGTTTCTATCGTTACCAAAGGCACGAAAAGTTCCTTGTGCGTAAGCTCATGGTCATGCCTTATCTCCACTATGGCAGGTTCTACATATATGCCGTTCAAACCGACATCCACTTTTTTCCCGCCATAAAGTATGCGCCCTGCAGATTTCGCTTTTTCTATATATTCTACGTAGCGCTTATATGCGGATTCGCTTATCAAAGGCCCAATAAAATTGGCTTTCTTTGTCGGGTCGCCTATCTTCATTGACCTGACCTTTTCGATAAGCTTGCTTAGATACTGCTCCTTTATTGATTCGTGTACGTATATGCGCGACAATGCGCTGCATTTCTGCCCAGCAAAGCCGAATGCTGCACTGGATGTGCCTTCAACAGCCCCGTCTATATCCGCGTATTTAGAGATTATTGCGGGATTTTTTCCACCCATCTCCACTACGAATACCTTTTGATTGCCTGCAGCGAATGTCTTTGCTACCATGCTTAAGCCAGTATTCCTAGAACCTGTAAAAACAATGCCGCTGACATTGGGATTTACTGCAAGCTCATCGCCCACTTCCGAACCGGGACCAGTGATATAGTTGAATACGCCATCAGGGAGGCCAGCTGCTTTGAATATCTTGTATATTTCCAATCCCGTTAGCATCGACATATTGTCGCTTGAGGATGGCTTGAACACTACAGTATTGCCGGTTATCATGGCCCCAGTGCTCATGCCAGTAGATATGGATATTGGAAAATTGAATGGGGCTATAACGCCGAACACGCCATATGGCTTCAGCATTATCCTTATGTTTTCTGCACTGGATGGTGCACCTTGAAAACCGGCTTCCACACGCCTTGTGCTCTCCTTTAGGAGCGTTTTCCTTGTGTAGCCCTTGTTGTTTTCCATTTCATTGGCATAATAATTCAGGAAGTCTATGGCTTCATCCACTTCGCCTATTGACTCGTATCGCGACTTCCCGTTCTCATAGCTCAGTATGGCTGCGAGTTTGAATTTGCTTTCCCTGAATAGCTGCACTGCTTTCCTGAATATCCTTATCCTGCTTTTATAGTCCATCAACGACCACGGTATGAATGCGTCTTTTGCGGCAGATATGGCCTGTCGGGCATGCTCCCGGGTGCCTTTTTGAAAATACCCCATGACTGTGCTTCGGTCTATCGGAGAGCGTTCCTCCAGCAATTCACTGGACAATACCTCTTTTGCACCTATGTACATTGGATGTTTTTTCCCGAATTCTTTCTTCGCATCTGCAACTGCCGCCTCAAAAAGCTTGTCGAATTCCTCCTCCCTTCCAGACTCTACAAATCCTTTATACGTGAACTCGTTGGTAAATTTTGATACCGTCATGACATCACCACTAGGATAACATACAATTGCAATTAAAGATAATTATTGATAAGAATATTTACGCACTTCCAATTAATTGCATTTTGAGATGAATCCATTATTTTACTTTCAATCAGCATATTATTAGGAATGCTTAAATATATTGTTTTATACTTTATAACCCAGTTATAAAGGTGCAAATATGCCAGGATCAAATGCAGAAGTAGTTCAAAACGAAAGCGAATACATGCAGAGGTACGGATTTAAGGATATCAATACAAAGTATGAGCACATAGACAAAGGGCTCTCCGAAGACGTTGTTAGGTTCATCTCGAAAAGCAAGGACGAACCGGCGTGGATGTTGGAAAAAAGATTGCAGGGCCTGAAAATCTTTCTTGAGAAGCCGGTTCCGACATGGGGCCCCGATCTGCAGAGCATAGATTATTCAGACATATATTATTACCTTAAACCCAACGCAGGCAAGAGCGATAGCTGGGATGCGGTCCCAGAGGACATAAAAAATACATTTGACAAGTTAGGCATACCAGAAGCTGAGCGCAAATTCTTCTCAGGTGCAGAGGCTCAGTACGATTCAGAAGTGGTATACCATCACATAAAGGAGGAGCTTGAAAAGCAGGGCGTTATATTTACCGATACCGACACAGCAGTGAAGAAATACCCCGAGATACTTAAAAAATATTTCGGGACCATAATACCGCCGTCAGATAATAAATATGCCGCATTGAACACAGCATGCTGGAGCGGAGGCTCATTCATTTACGTGCCCAAGGGCGTAAAGGTTGCTATGCCGCTTCAGGCTTATTTCAGGATAAATGCAGAAAAGGCAGGACAATTCGAAAGGACGCTCATAATAGCGGATGAAGGTGCGGAGGTAACGTATGAAGAGGGATGCACAGCGCCTATTTACATAAGCTCATCATTACACTCTGCAGTGGTGGAGCTCGTAGCGCTTAAAGGTTCGCACATACGTTATGTCACAGTGCAAAACTGGTCAAAAAATGTATATAACCTTGTAACGCAAAGGGCTTTTGCGTACGAGAATGCGCATGTTGAGTGGATAGATGCCAATATAGGCAGTAGGGTGAATATGAAATACCCAAGCGTATTCCTCAAGGAGAGAGGAGCGAAAGGAGACATACTGTCCATAGCAGTTGCAGGCAACGGCCAGACGCAGGATTCTGGAGGTAAGGTTTACCATCTTGCACCAGATACCAGCTCCAGCATAATATCCAAAAGCGTATCTAAAGGGAGCGGGGTTGCCACATACCGCGGCTTGGTGCATATAGATAAGAAGGCAACAAATTCAAAATCCGCAGTCAAATGCGATGCACTGCTGTTGGACAACAACGCAAAAACCAATACGTTCCCATACAATGAAGTATATAGCGAGGATTCGTTTGTAAGCCACGAGGCAACAGTAGGAAGGCTTGGTGAAGATGAGCTGTTTTACCTGATGTCCAGGGGGCTGAGCGAAGATGATGCAATAGCGACTGCAGTCCTTGGATTTATACAGCCATTGATAGATGTGCTGCCTTTGGAATACTCTCTGGAGCTCAAAAGGCTGATAAAACTTGATACCAGCAACTCAATCGCATGAGGGGCAATATTATGGAATATACTAAATTTCTGAGCGAGGCACGTGAAAATGCGGCCATACTGCCATATGAAAAAATGGAACTGTACAAGCGTTACACCAAACATTTTATTATAGAAACGCCGCGTTCCGATTGCCATGAAAACATAGGGGATGCTGAGCATGTTGCCGATGCAGCCAAATATCTGTCGCAAATGATAGGCGCTGCGCCAGATGTAATATTATTAAACGGGCGTTTAATTGGCAACACATCAAGCATTGTAAATGAAGTTAGCCCTGCGTCAGAACCCTCTTTTTCAGATAGAAAATTGTACAAAAACGATGAAGATAAATTTGCAGCATTTGCGAATGGCTTTTCAAAAACAGTCTTAAGGATAAGGGCCGATAGCCACAGAAGGGTGAATATGCTGATTTATGGCGGAGACACAGCATTGCCAGCACAGGTGCTAGTAAACGCTGCAGATGGATCAAACCTGACATTGAATGAATTCTATTTTTCTGAGGGCACAGGAACTGCAATCGTCGGGATGTTGAATGAGATAAATGCGGGAAGCAATTCCAGAGTAGAATTGAATTCCGTACATTGCGAGAAGTCTGGAGCAAATTCTTTTACTATGATTAAGGGCGTATCCGATAGGGGAAGCTCCATATCCTCAAATACCATTTATGCAGGAGGAAGTTTCATAAGGCAGAGGAATACGTTGGATGCACAGGGATTAAGCTCTGATGTTGAAGCCAACGACATAGCGTTAGGGATTAAAGGACAGGCGTTCGATATATTCACGCATCTGATTAATTCCAACGAGGATACGCATGCGCAATCGGCTATGAAAGCTGTGCTTATGGGGGGCTCCATGGCTTATATGAAGAGCTTGGCAAAGATAAAACACGGGGCAAAAAGATCCAGATCTGCCATAATAGAGCGTGGGCTGCTATATGATAAGGCATCGCATATCGACCTCATACCGGATATGTCCATAGATGAAAGCGATGTTAAAGCCATGCACTCAAGCTCATCATCCCCGATAAGCAAGGATGACTTATTTTATTTATGCACGCGTGGCATAAATGAGGATACTGCCAGGCTCTCGATAGCATTGGGCTTCATACTTGAAACGGTTGCAAGGATAAAAGACAATAATGTAAAGACGTTCGCTGCAAATTTGATACGGGATAGGTTGGCAGGCGCGGATTTCAGTTTGCCTAGCGATATGAATTCAAAGGACGTATGGATAGCAGGCATAAATGGAAAAGATTATGGTGCGCAAGGTGGTTCTGATGATGACAGAATATGAAAGCATATTGAAGGGATTTTTACCGGCACTGCGCAGCAGGGTTGCCGCAGAGCTTAATGCGAGTTATGGGCTAAAACAAACAGAAATAGCTGCGCTTTTAGAGATAACGCAAGCAGAGGTAAGCAAATATCTGAATGGCACTCAACCAAAAGGCGGCAGGTTTACTATGCAGCTAGACGATGCAGAAGTTAAAAAAATGGCAAAATTAGTATTGGAACGCAATGATTACGAAGCACAGAAGGTAGCATGTGGGCTGTGCCCGAAAGGCTCCGTTTCAAAATGCAGCATAATGATTAAATGATGTGATACAATGATATTGGAAATAAAAGATTTGCACGTAAGCGCTTCTGACAAGATGATACTTGACGGGCTTGACCTTACCATAAAACAAGGAGAGTTCCATGTGCTTATGGGGCCAAACGGGTCTGGAAAAACTACGCTTGCAAAGGCCGTAATGGGATACCCGGGCTTGAAGATAACCAAGGGCGACATACTGGTGGACGGCAAGAGCATACTTGGATTGCCGACAGACAGAATTGCAAAACTTGGCTTATTTTTACAATTTCAGGCTCCAGTTGAAATAGATGGGGTAGGATTTGTTAATTTCCTGAAATCTTCTTTGGAATCAATAAATGACAAGACATTGAACACCCGGGAGTTCATGAAGGACGTAAAGGATTATTCTGCTGCGCTTAAGATGGATAAGGGCGTTGTAGGCAGATCGTTGAACAAAGGATTTTCTGGCGGGGAGAAGAAAAAGGCCGAGATTTTGCAGATGGCGCTTATAAATCCAAGACTTGCAATATTGGATGAGCCCGACTCGGGGCTTGACATAGACGCAATAAAGGTAGTCGCTGAAAACATTAACAGCATAGCTAAGAAGAATAATCAGAGCCTTCTTGTAATAACGCACTACAACAGGATATTGAGCTATATGAAGCCTGAATTTGTACATGTCATAAGCCACGGCAAGATAGTAAAGGGGGGGGGCTTGGAATTGATAGAACACTTGGAAAAAAGGGGCTATGAGGAATTTGAAAAGGCATAACAGATGGTCTGATGAAGAAATTAGATGTTGAAAAAATACGCAGGGATTTTCCGATATTGAATGTCAAGATGAGAGGGCATGATCTTGTTTACCTTGATAGTGCAGCCACCTCTCAGAAACCAGTGCAGGTAATCGATTCAATATACCAGTATTATGCCAATTATAATGCCAATATACATAGAGGCATATACGAACTTGCAGAACTTGCAACGGATGCTTATGACGAGTCAAAGGATAAAGTCGCAAAATTCATCAATGCAAATTCGATGGAAGAGATAGTGTATGTTAGGAACACGACAGAGGCAATAAACCTAGTAGCATTGAGTTGGGGGGATGAAAACATAAGGGAAGGCGATCATATACTTATATCAGAGATGGAACATCACAGCAATCTTGTACCCTGGCTGCTTTTGGCTAAGAGGAAAAAGGCGATTTTGGATTACATAAAGCTTGATAAGAACAAGGCCGTAATTGACAGAGAAAGCTTGAAGGAGGAGCTTGAAAAGGATCCTAAGATCCTTGCAATAAGCCATTCTTCAAACGTGTTGGGGACCATAAACGATGTTAAAGCAATGAGTTCGCTTGCGCACAAACACGGGGCATTGGTACTTGTAGATGGCGCGCAATCCGCACCACACATGCCCGTAGATGTACGCGATATGAACTGCGATTTCTTTGCATTTTCAGGGCACAAAATGCTCGGGCCGACAGGCATTGGGGCGTTATATGCAAAGGCAGATATCCTTAATTCTATGCCGCCGATTATTGGGGGAGGCGACATGATAAGGACTGTTGAAAAATATGCCTGCACATGGAATGACCTCCCATGGAAGTTTGAGGCAGGGACATCAAATATCGAAGGCGGGATAGGGCTTTCCGCAGCAGTAGATTATCTTAATAAGGCAGGAATGAACAATATATATGCGCATGAGAGGGACATAACTGAATACGCACTCAGAAGGCTATCAGAAATCAGCAATGTATCTGTCTTTGGACCAGATTATAATAGCATGCTTAACAGGTCTGGTGTGATATCTTTTGCAATCGAAGGCGTGCATCCGCATGACATAGCAAGCATATTCGACAGTTTGGGCATCGCCATACGCGCAGGGCATCACTGCGCTATGCCTTTGGTCACCGAGTTGATGAACGAGGCTGCAGTAGCAAGGATGAGTTTTTATTTATACAACAGGAAAGATGAGGTAGACAAGGCCATTGATGCAATAGCTGAGGTTAAGAAAATTTTCAAGATAGGAAGGTGACTTTTTGCCAATAGACATATATGCCGAGGAGCTTATTTCAAATTACGAGCATCCGCATAATAAGGGGAAGATTAATGACCCGGATGCTGAGATGCACGAATATAACCCAATATGTGGCGATGACATAACGCTGTATTTGAAGATAAAGGATGATAAGGTTGAGGAGGTCAAGTTTGATGGAAAGGGATGCGCCATAAGCATAGGAGTTGCAAGCATGCTTACTGATTCAATAAAAGGGAAACGCCTTGAAAATATAGATGCGATGGGATTTAAATATATAGTGGATATGCTGGGCATTGACCCAGGGCCTGCGCGTGCCAAGTGTGCTTCAATATCGCTAAAGGCGCTAAAAAAGGCGATTTTTCTTTATCAGCACAAAACAGTAGATAAGGACACGGAAAAATTGTAGGTGGATTCATGTTAAAAAGACTTATTAACCTAAATGGATTTAATAAGTAGTAGATGGAATGTGTAACATGCATGATGGCTTTGACGGCAATGATCATAAAACAATTGGGTTGCTAAGCGCACAAAGCGCTATGGAGTATTTAATGACATACGGGTGGTCAATACTCATACTTGCAATAGTAATTGCTGCCATGTTTCAGCTAGGGTTATTCAGCCAATTGCAACTTGCCCCAAAGGTACCTCCAGGCTCATGCCAGGTGGTAAGGCCCAACGGCCCTGGCAATAATCAATTTATTACCTTAGAGGGCACATGCAATAAGTATCTTCCACAATTCGTTGCGGAGTTCAATGGAAAGGATTCTAACATAACCGCAAACTTATCACTTCTGAAATTCGTAAATACGGGCACATTCACAGTGTCGGCGTGGATTATGAGCAGGGGATATACTGGAAGCGAGCAGAATGTAGTTTCATTAGGCAATGATGGATGCTATACGAGCTATTACAATGGCACAAATGATACTGGGGTCATACTGTTAGACGCCCCCGGAGCTCCTGGTGCAATAAGCAGCAGCACATATCCCACCAATGTATTCAAGGCAGCCGCATGCATCTATAACACCACGTATCGAGGGTCGCAATGGGAATTCGTAACAGCACCGTTTA
>JAKBRJ010000029.1 GCA_021834785.1 Microcaldota archaeon | reverse complement strand
TTCCTACTGCAATAATAATGGCCTGACCATAATACGCGATACAAACATAACCATAAAGAAGGAGCATATACTTGAGCATTATGGTGGCCCAAACAAGCTTGTAGAAGTAGGTAAGAAGGTTCTTGCATCAATAAGAATGCAAAACCCTGAAACAAAAGCAAAACTTGAGGGCATGGGATTCACATCAAAATCAGAGGAAGAACTAGGCATGATGATACGTGACAAAGAGCTAAGGGATTATCCTGGCAAAGAATTTAGAGTTTTGATAATAGTAGGAAGGGATGCGTTATCAAAACTACGATCGTTGCGCGGCGCTTCCGATCCGTCAATCTCAGGCAGAGGCACGTTAAGGCACGAATTTTCTACCGGAATGACCGTAGCCGACATACTATTATACAACAAACCACTAGATAATGTAGTGCATACGCCTCTCAGCACAGAGGAACTCTGCACAGAGCTTTATAGTATCTTCAACATGTCCCCTAAGGAAATGCTCGATTCCACAGACTATGTAAAAAGCCTAATAAGGTGACAAATACAAGTTTAATGCATGATGCATATGGAGATATTTGATGCATATATAGAGATGCTTGCCGGCTCATCAGTAAAGCATGTGTATGACGAGAAGCGCGGAAGGTTGATAGTGCACAGGAAATCCGCGCTGCCTCTGCCAAAGCGCTTTAACTATGGATTCATACACGGCACAATGAGCGAGGACGGCGACCCTCTTGATGTCTTTGTAATGAGCAACAAGCGCCTCAAGCTCGGTGCAACAATCCGCATACGCCCAGTGGGCGTACTATATGTAGAAGATGAGATGGGCTCCGACAATAAAATAATTGCTGTCGACGCTTCAAACAGGGGGATGGACAGCTTCAATGAATTTCTGGAACTAGGAAATGATGAGATTGCAAAGCTATCGTACATGCTTGAACACAATAAGTACGGGATGGAGGGCAGATGGACAAAAATAAAAGGCCAAGGCAGCAGCGCCGAAGCCATAATCGAGATACGCAAATCGATGAGAAGCAGAAAGCCTTAATAAATCAATATGCTGCGCAATTAAATATGCCAGATACACAGGCATAAAACATATACAGAAAGGATAAATATTTATCCAAATAATTTTTTTTATGACAAAATCAAAGGAACGCGCCGCCAGCTCCTCTGAACTATTTGGAAAAGACGCATTCTTCCACATAATGGACAAGATGCAACATATAAAAGAGAAGCAGATATTAGAATTAAACGAGCTCTATGAAAAGTCCAACCTCAGCAACATAAAAAGCATAATATCAGATATAATAAGCATGGCTGAACAGAGCAGGATTTTCTTAACCGAAATAAAATCAAAACCAAATCCAATCATTATAGAAAGGCAGAGGGACTATGCAATGTACGATCATCTTCTATCGGACGATATAAGCATCGAATCCGGAGATGTCGAGAGCCTGCTCAAGGCAACATTGAAGAAATCAAACGATATTGTAGGTGTGCTTTCGATTCTTAAATTAAACTACGGTCCAGACCTGAGAAGGCGCCTCGAAGCGCTGGAAAATAACGAGATACAGAACAAAAACAAGATATCCAATCTTTTAGATACATTCATCTACCGCGGTTGGTAATTGATAATATATTGCTTCAGGCCCTGTGCGGAGCAACTATTTTATACCTGAACTCCGATAAAGGCTTGGTGTGACTTTGACCGATGATTGCATATTCTGCAGCCTTTCCAAGTCAAAAGACATTTTATACAGGGACGAGGTATGCTATGTAATACCTGACAAGTATCCCATATCAAAAGGCCACGTCCTTGTTGTGACCAACAGGCACTTTGTCGATATAACAGATGCGGATGATGACACTGTGGCCCACATTGCAGTAGTGGCAAAGAAGTTTGCAGTGCTGTCTATAGAACGGCTGCATGCCGAAGGCGTTAATGTGGGCACCAACATAGGAATAGCGGCAGGACAGGCAATCATGCATGCGCACATACATGTAATACCAAGGTATAAGGGGCAGGGCAGAAACTTCAATTATGGCAAAAACGAGGAAATAAAGCAGAATGAAAAAGAGGAACTAAAATCCATTCTTGTATTGCAATAAGCATAAAATTAATGTGCTTCGAATTATCAGATAAAGGTGTTTTTCTGGCAGAACTACCAAAGGTTATAGAAACAAAGATGAAAAAGCAAGGATACCATTTCATAGGCAAGCATTCCGCTGTGAAAATATGCGAATATACTGCCAATGGGTTAAGAGGGGAAACACTTTGCTATAAATATTCTTTTTATGGGATAAAAAGCTGGCAGTGCATCCAAGGCACACCTGCGATAGGGTGTGATATAGCATGCAAATTCTGCTGGAGGCTCATACCTGAAGAGATAGGTGTCAAATGGAACGAGCTCAATGCTGTAAGCGAATGGGACGACCCCAAAGACATAGTCGATGGCATGATAATGGAGCAGAAGCGCATAGTCAGCGGGTTCAAGGCTACGGCCGACACGCCTTTGAAGTTGAAGCGCTGGGAAGAGGCCAACGATCCCAAACACGTGGCCATAAGCCTAACTGGCGAACCGACCTTCTATCCAAAGCTCAAGGCGCTCATATCCGAATTCCATAAGCGGGGCATAAGCACGTTCCTGGTTACAAATGGCACGCTTCCAGAAGCCATAGAAAAGCTAGATCCGTTGCCTACCCAGATATACATATCGCTGCAAGCCCCAGATGAAAAAAGCTATATTCAAATTACGCGCCCAAAGATACCCGATACATGGAAAAGGTTCCTGAAATCGCTATCGCTTCTCAAAGACATAAAAACAAGGACGGTATTGAGGATGACACTGATAAAAGGCCTGAACATGCATAATCCTGAAGGATATGCTGAACTGATAAGGATGGCGCAGCCCAATTATGTAGAAGTCAAAGGTTTTTCATACGTGGGAGGTGCCAGAGGCGAAGATCGTGGACTAAGCCTCACGAGCATGCCGAACCACGATGAGATAAAAGCATTTGCGCATAAGCTTTCAGAATTGGCCGGATACATAGAAACTGCAGAGCATAAGCCCAGCAGAATAGAGCTCCTCTCTAGGGATGAGCAGTCTGCAAAAAGCAGGATAATTGACTTTTCCAAAATACATTGACGATTCAGGATTTAGTATCTGCCTTTCCCTGTGCATAAAGCTCAGATGCAAGCTTGAATCTGGATACGGAATGTGCTACAACCTTGCCCTTGCCTTCAAATTTCGCCAGGAATATGCCCTCGCCCGCGAACATCATGCTGCGTATGTTGTCTACTGAGGTTATTTTATATTTAAGGGTGTTGTCAAATCCCGCAATATGTCCTGGATCTATCTCTAGAGGTTCGGTTCCGTCGAGCGTGTACTCCACTATGTCTCCAACAACATGCAAGAATACGCTTCCTGGGCCTACGAACTTCTGCAGTATCAACCCTGCCCCTCCGAAGAATGCAACGCCTATGCCTACCGTTTCGATTGTAAACTTTACCTGCTCTGTTGCGGCTATGAATGCATAGTGCTCTGCAGCAAACGATTCTCCTGCAGCTAACTGCACTTCGTATGCCTTCCCAGGCAGCACCCCGCCTATGGTGACGTTTCCAGGTCCTCCTTCTGCCTTGAATTCTGTAAGAAATCCTGTTGCACCTGTCGCCTTCCTCTCTATCGCGCCCACAATCCCCCCTGCGAGCTTTGGCATCATCTTTATGTTCTTGCTTTTGCTGACAAGCTTTCCTGCATCTGAAAAAATGCCCTCTCCCTCATTAAGCTTTATATTTATTACCTGCATGCTATGCCCGATTATCTGGTACTCCATACTATCGGATAATAATCAAAATAAAAAACTAAAAATGTACTAGCTAACGAAATGCACACGCATGTCAGTCCCGCAGTTCATGCAGGTGACTATATAAGACCTATCCTTGGCAAGTATTCGCAACGTGCAATTCATTCCTGGGATTAGCACAAAATTGCATTTTTTGCATATGCTGCGCCTGATTGCTTTCGGCATCCTGACCTTGTAGTGCATGCTTATCTTGCGCATCAGCTTTACGTGCCTTGCTGCCAGTCCAACATCTGCCCCGTTTGAAAACTCGTTGTGTGCTATGTCATACAGGATGCTTATCCGTTCTGCAGCTATCCTCTTGACCATGCCCTTGTTGCTCTTCGCCATCTATACACTTTATTTGACGCCCAGTTTTTCTATCAGCTGGTCAAGGCTTTCCTCTATATTGCGCGAATCTCTTATGGTTACCAGATTGCCTGACATTTCAATCTGGCTATCTGCCGGCACGCCATGGAAAAGCAGCACTAGCCTTTTCAGTTCGTCATTGCTTGCAGCAGCTACCTGCTTATTTTTTATTATGTTAGCCCTTGCTGGAATTTTCACGGCATTGTCTACTGCACAGACGTATCTGCCCGCGTTGTTGAACTTCATCACTAGGTCTAAAAGGGGCCTAAATTCGAATAGCTTATACGAGTCTATGCCAATGCCATCGACTATGAATATGCCGCTGTAATCCAAAGCGTTGACCTTCCCAGCATTTATGCTAGGCATGGATCTTGACCCGTGATAACCTATGCACTCCTTTGTGCTATAGCTTGATATATCGTAGCTTATACCCCATCTGTCGAAAAGCATCTTTACCATAGAAAGCGTTTCGTCCTTGAAATCCTTTGGTGCTATGAATATCAGAAATTTCATTCAATCAGAAGTAATTCCACTGATAAATATTTATGCATTTTTGATTTTAGCGTATCTCCCGCGAAATCCTGGCAAGCTTGTGCCCTTTTGCTTTAAGCTCCATCTCATAGAAATATCCGAATGACATAAGGAGGACTTCAAAATTCCTGTCTGCAAGCCTCTGCCTTAATTCCACCATCATTGCATTTGCTTCAGCCGGAGGCGCAAGATCCGCAAACATGTGCGCAAAGGGATTCAGCACGAGCGTAGATACGCCCACATTCCCTGATATCCTGATTATCTCGCCTACTGCCCTATCTATTATATCAACTTTGTTTTTGCTGTCATCCTTCTCAAAACTTATGAAAAGCAGGAGTGAATTTTTTACTTTTATCTCTAGTGGCTCGGCTATCACATCAGACCTTCCCTTTTCAGTAGGTATGGCATTCAGGTAATCAAGATGCCACGCCATAAATCTCAACGAGATACGCCTCTTATAGCAACCAGCATGGCAGATTGCTCTAAATACGACACGTTCGCATCAGCTCTCCATATACGGCGCCAGGAAATACGCCAGCTTTGCATCGCCTATTCCGTAGTCTATCCTTATCGGCTCATCAGTTTTCATCGAAAGCACTACGGAAGAACTGGACGGGCATGCATTTATTATCCTTTGCAGATATTCCAGGTTGAACGTTACGGACGCAGCTTTGCCTACATCCAACTTCTTTATTATCTCAGCGTTGTTCAAGTGCTCCTCTTCAAGCTCGCCGGCATCTCCCTTTGCAGACACGACAAAGGATTCCTTTGCGGTCTTAAAGCTTATATAGGTGGAAAGCAGGTTGGCATCCTTCAATATCTCCTTCAGCGAATCGCTTTTTACCTCAACGGTAGATTCGAACTCTACTTTTGGCTCCTTATCCGCTTCCTTGCGCACATCGATCATAGGCAGTTTATACCTCCTCTTGCTCTGCTGCCCTATGAATTCCATCGCGAACTTGTTGTTCGCATCTTTCATAGACAGCTGTTCGCCTGATCGTCCGCTTGAAAGTATCTTACTGAGATTGTCAAGGTTGAGCCCTACGCTTACCTGTTTGTCTACCTCGTATTTGGAAAAAGCCTTGTTGGGTATGAAAAATGATACCATGCTGATCCCTGATGGGTCCATTGCCTTAAGGGATATGCCTTCCTTGCTTATATTGAATGAACCTTCATCAACCAGGCTCACAATAGAGTCAACGCAATTTTTCCAGTATTTCGCATCATCAATCTTTATTTCGAACATAAAATCACTATAATTAGCACTAATATTAACCTAAAAAGTAATAAAAACATTCCCAAAACTCACCATTAAATATCTGTTAATGGGAAGCAATTATGAGGTATTTTATTGACAACTGCGGAAAAGCCCGGAGTAGCAATAAAGGAACAGATGGCGCCTTTCCTTAGAGGGAACAGCTTGAAGGACTTCAATGCGGAGATGAAATCAGAGGTTTCAAGCTTAATAAAAAAATATGTTTCTGAAGCGGCAGAAGCTATGCATCTTGAATCGGAAAAAGGGGAATATTCAAAATTGCTGAATGATTACATATCAAGGCCAAGCCATTACAGCAGGCCCCTGCTCGTAATGCTAACATCAGGGCTTTATGGGAATGAAGGCTCCAGCGCCCTAAAGCTCGCATCTGCAGTGCAGTTGTCCGAGGAATGGATGCTGGTGCTTGACGACATACAGGATAAGGCGGAGATGCGGAGAGGGGAAAAAACTCTGCATAAATTATATGGCGAGCAGATTGCAGGACTTGCATCGGCAACACTGGAGTCAGCAATGCACTTCATATTATCGGATTACGTTATTGAAGAGCCAGGCAAGGCCAAAGCAAAAAGAGTCTATGATGCATTCAGGCATATAGGCTATCGTACTGCTGCCGGGCAGTATCTAGATCTGAAGTTCACCTATCATATAAAAGATTTTAGCAAAGTGGATACCGACTTCTATTACTCTATGGTGGATGGAAAGACATCAACCTATACGGTGTATGGCCCTATGGTGATAGGTGCCCTTGCATCCGGCAAGACTGGAAAAACAATAGAAATGCTTACTACTATAGGCAAATCTGCGGGCGCCGCATTTCAGATAGCTGACGATATAATAGATTTTGAGCCTTACGCTAAAACAGGCAAGCAGCAATATGGTGATCTATATGAAGGCAAGTTGAACTTCGTCATGCTGGATGCATTCAGGGCATCTACTGCAGAAGAACGCAGTAGGATACTTGAAATATATGCAAAAAACAGGGAGTCCAAGACACCATCCGATATAGACTATCTTGTATCT
>JAKBRJ010000007.1 GCA_021834785.1 Microcaldota archaeon | reverse complement strand
CCTGCTTTTCATGGGCGACATCAATAATATCCAGCTCAAGGCTGCAGAAGATACCATATGTGCAATAAGAGTTCAGAGCTTCTACATATCATTCGGAGAAGTGAAATTTTTTGATGAGGAAAACCCACGGATAGCATACATAAGCATAAATGAGGGTAATCTGCAGGTAAAAAGCATATTCGATTCTCTCAGCACATGCTTAAAAGGCATCATTTGTATCGATAGCAGGGAATTCACCCCGCATCTGACGATTGCAAGAATAAAAGGGAATTGCGGAGAGGAAATAAAGGCGCTAAAAGCCGCCAGCATAACCGAAGGAAGGTTCAAATGCGACAGCATAAAAATAATCGAGAGCATCACAGGCAGGGGTACGCCGGTATATAAGGAGATATTTTCGAAGAGGCTGTAAGCGTATGTGGCAACCATCTGCGCCTAGGGCACCCTAATATAATTGACAAGGATGCAGAATCAAAGATTGCCGAAGGCGTGCTCTTCAATCATCTTTACCGTTTTGCCAATAAAGACAGGCAATTGGCAGGGCCTAAGGTGAATATAGGTTTCTATTCTGGAAAACGCGAGGCGGATTTTGTAATTGGGGAGTACGGGTTTGAAGTGAAATTGAGGAACGAAGTCACAAGTTACGATTTTACTGATGTTGGTATAAAAAACAAAATTCTTCTGAGCAAGAAGACAGTTGGGAAGGAAAGCAGGCAAAACAGAGTTAAAATTCTGCTGCTTTTCATGCTTCTTGCAGTTCTATAAGTGCAACAATTCCAACATTAGAGTGTGCAGATGCGAATCCCGCAGAGCCCACACCTTTGCCATTTTATTGCAGATTTGTGCAGTGGCTAAAATGCTCATTTCAAATGCGCTTCGAATTGGTCTGCAGTAAGATTGGTATTAAGCTCGCCTGCTCTGTATATCCTATCATTTAGAAGTATGTTAAAGCTCATTCCATTCTTTGCATCGAATGCTATGTTCCTGGTCTGATTGCCGAATAAATCAACTTCATATACCTTGAGCTTGTATGTTTTGATTACCTCTAGAAGCTTGCCTACCAATATCTGGCTTTCGTTGTTCTGCATGCCAAATATCCTTACCTCAAAATTCGGTTTTTTGAACTTTTTGATAAAATCTTTGAGTTTTTTCTTGATAATATCATCTGATTTGAATGTTCGAGCGCAGAACAAACTCATGCTGTTGACTTCATATACGCTGAAGAGCATGTCGTATGTGACGTTCATTGCTGATATGTAACGCTTGCTTATTCCGTTATGATTCATTATCATGCCGCTCTCATCGACATTCAGGTATCCTGTGCTTTCATCCGCATCAAGTTTGGACTTAGAGATGTGTGCCCTGTCCTTAAAAGACAGGAAAAACTGCTTCGAATTGAAGCCGTCAGCTCTGAAAGCGTCAAAAAGCATTACTTCGAAACTCAATCGATCACCGCATAAAGTATATAAATATTGCAGTATATAATGTTAATATATATTTCTAGGCAATCTACGATTTATAGCAAACTATAAAAATAAAAGGATTAAAGGGTAATATCTTTATGCCTTTATGTTTCAAAATGAAAATCGAACGAGTGAATAAATGGACTTCGAGGCTATTAAAATCAATGAGAAGGCATTCGAGTTTTCGATAAGCGGCATTACGCCCAGCTACGCAAATGCGCTGAGAAGAACAGCCATAAGCGCCGTAAAGACGTTTGCGATAGATTCAATAACCGTTTACGAGAATTCGAGCGCCATATTTGATGAATACATAGCGCACAGGATCGGGCTTATACCTATAGTATCACCATCAAAGGGGTATTCTGATAAGGACGAGATACTGTTTACGTTGGACGCCACGGGTCCAGTAACTGTATTCGCACGCGATATGGAAACGTCTGACAAGGAGATAAAGGTCGCTTCGCCTAACATACCTATAATAAAGCTTGGAAAGGACCAGCGCTTAAGGGTCGACGGCAAGGCAGTATTGAACGCAGCCACGAAGCATGCAAAATTCCAGCCCGGCCTTGTTACATATGAGCAGACAGGCGATGAATCTTTTAAATTTTATGTTGAATCTTTTGGCCAGATGCCACCCAAGGAAATCATTAATAAAGCTTGCGATATAATAAAAGAGGAAGTAAGCTCTATATCGAAAGCGCTGAAAAAGGCTAAATGATGATGCGGGGGTGGCAGAGCTTGGCCAAATGCGCAGGACTGAGGGCAAATTTTATGCAAAATAAGGTTTGTTGGAACTCCTGTGTCTTTAGTGACTGCGTGAGTTCAAATCTCACCCCCCGCAATGATATGGTGAAAGTATGAAGATTAACGTTGAAAGAACAGACATAAAGTCATGGCTAGATACGCTGAAAGAGGCATCCAGAGGCAATCATTATGCTGCATTGTACAAGAGGCTGCATAAGCTGGTAGCAGTGCCGAAGCGCAGAAGGGTATCTGTAAACGTATACAAGATAAACAAGTACTCCAAGGACGGCGATAACGTAATAGTTCCAGGAAAGGTCCTTTCTATAGGCAAGCTGGACCATAAGGTGAACATCGCAGCTATAGAGTTTTCTCAGGGAGCAATGGCGCGCATAAAAGAGTCGAACAGCAAGATCATGAAGCTAGAAGACATTATAAAGCTCAACAAAATAAACGTAATAAGGTAAGCAAATGAAGGCAATTCCAGATGATATTAAAAAATATGAAGTAGTAGATGCAAAAGGAGCAGTACTTGGAAGGATCGGCAGTATTGTGGCCAAGCACCTGTTGCAGGGCAAATATGTTGCCATAGTCAATGCTGACAGCGCCATAATAAGCGGCAGTAAAAGCTCCATTAAAAGCAAATACATGATAAGGTTAAATCTGCAGGAAAAGGAAAATCCCGAACACTCTCCATACTGGCCAAGGAGGTCGGACATGCTTGTCAAAAGGATAATAAGGGGCATGCTGCCATACAGGAGCGCCCATGGCAAGGATGCGTACGAACGACTAAGGGTGTACATAAGCACACCTGACGAGTTCAAGGATGCCAAAATGCTTGAAATAGAAAAGAAGGATCCCAGCAGGATGTACTCAAACTATACAACCATTGCAGAGCTCTCAAAGCTCTTAGGCTATGAAAAGAAAATGTGATATTCATGGAAGAAAGCAAACAACCGGCAGTCCAGCAAATCGAAGCGCCGCAGGCCGCAGAGGCAAAGGAAAAGCAAACATCTGAGCCCTCTTCGGATAAGCCGAAGGCTGCACGAAGGGCATCGAAAAAAGCCTCTGCAAAGCAGAATAACAGTTCGAGCATCGTGAAGGCGAAAAGGAAGGCGAGCATAGCAAGGGCATCGATAAAGGCAGGAAGCGGCATAATAAGGATTAATTCCAAGCCTGTAGAAGTGATAGAACCTATAGAGTTAAGGGAGGAGATGCTCAAACCTTTATACGTGTCGGAGCTGACAAAGAAGATTGCACAATCAGCAGACATAAAGATAAATGTCAATGGGGGCGGCATAAGCTCGCAGGCCCAGGCAGTAAGCAGCGCCATAGCAAAAGCTATTGTGGCTTTTTCGGATACAGATACGGTCAGGAAAGAGATAATGCGATACGACAGGAGCCTGCTCATAGATGACGTCAGGCGTGTAGAGCCTAAGAAATTCCTGGGTACCAAAGCAAGAGCCAGATTCCAGACTTCATATAGATGATGTTAAAAGTGATTTGAATGATGATGCCGGTTAGATGTTTTACGTGCGGCGCTGTTGTCGCAGACCATTGGGAAGAATACGACAAAAGAGTAAACCAAAACCATGAAGACGCCGCCAAGGTGCTCGATGAAATGGAATTCAGAAGGTATTGCTGCAGGAGAATGTTCCTAAGCAACATGGAATTGATAGATGAATTCATAGAAAATGGAAGAAAATAAAAGTTTGTGTGCATAAAGGTTATTTACGGGGCCGTCTGCTAGCCTGGTAGGCTTCCAGCTTGGGGTGCTGGCGACCCGAGGTAAAAACAACGGGAATTCAAAAGTATCCTGAAAATCTCGGCGGCCCCAAAGGTGTTTAAAATGGCAGAAGAAGAATTTATAGCAAACCAAAATGATTATTTAGAAGCTGGCATACACATTGCCACAAAGATGAAAACGTCAGGCATGGGAAGGTTCGTATACAAGATAAGGGAGGACGGCCTTTACCTGCTTGACCTTAAAACGATAGACTCAAGGATAAGCATTGCAGCCAACATGCTTTCAACGTATGAGCCAAAAGATATAGTGGTAACAGCATCAAGGATATATGCGATAGCCGCAGCGCAGAAATTTGCAGAGATAATAAATGCCATATTTATACCTGGCAGGGTAACTCCAGGTATATTCACAAACCCTTATAGAAAGGACTATATAGAGCCAAAACTGCTATTCATAAGCGATTCGAGGAACGAGAAGCAGGCCATAAAGGAAGCAAGCAAGGTGGGCATACCCATAATAGCGTTAAGCGATACGGATAACCTGACAAAATATCTCGACCTAATAATACCTTCAAACAACAGGGGCAGAAAATCCCTTGCATTCATATATTATCTGCTTGCAAGAGAGGTGCAGAAAAAGCGTGGCGTCATAAAAAACAACGAAGAATTCAAGTATGGCGTAAGCGATTTTGAAGCAAAGGTCGAATCAAGGGCAATGTCAACTGAAAAGGCTTAACTCAGTTGCTTTCAGCATAACACTTACGGGAAAGGATTGATGAAGCCATCAATCTATTCCGCTTTTTCCTTGTTTTCCTTAATGTCATCAATCTGTCGCTCCTTTATATATTCCTCGTGCACTTCTATCCTGTCGAGTTCCTTAAGATAAGTGAATAATGCTGCAAGCATGCTTGTCTTGTTGACAAAATAATCTGCATCCTTTTTTACTTTACTGTCAAAGTATATGTCCACGCCCTTGTCGTGCTGCTCTATCTTGGTTGGCTTTACTTCGTATGTCCTGCAAAGTGCGTCTATTCTATCCTTTCTATCCTGCAATACCTTCAATATCTTTACCTTATACCTTATCTCCTTGCCTGCATCAGGGTGGTTCGCATCGACAACAACTCTCCCTGACCCTACGCTCCTTACCGTTGCTGTTACGTTGTCTATGTTTATCCTCATGCCGGGTTCTGGGTTTATGTTGTGCGCCCTGAATTCGGACAATGGCATAACGCGCACAAGGTCCTCCATTCTATTCCCAAATGCGTCTTCGGGCTTTAGCGTAAACTCCTTTTCATTTCCAACTTCCATGCCTTTGAGCTCCTTCTCAAGTCCTTTGACAACTGCATTTGCCCCAATGACTACAAGCGCAGGGCCGTATTTTATTTCCTTATTGTATATGTTGGCTTCTTTTGCAACCTTTTCGTCAGTTGTAGCAATCACTGCGCTATCCTGTGCATTGCGTGCCGTGTACTCTATCTCTAGAAAATCCCCATCGTTAAAAGACATTTTATTACCTTCGGTTTGTTTTTAAGATTAATATCTATGCCATACCTATAAAAAACTTTCAATGTCTTAAGGTATTTAATATATATTTAATGCAATACAATACAATTAAAGCAATGGCACTTATCTATCGGATCTTTATGCGGTAATATACTTCAAGTCCGGCGCCTTATAATAAAAGATGTGCGGACAGCGTGGGATATAATGGTATCTGAAAACAAAAAGAAAAAAATAATGTTCATAGGCTCAATGGTAGTGGCGCTGATGTTCATATCATCATATGCCTCCTTTGGCAATAACAATATATCTACATCGACAACTACCATACAAAAGAGTGCAGGTCCGGAATACTATGTCTCAGGGGAGGTAAACGCTACGATAATCGGATACTCCCAGAATGCATTGTTGAAAATATTTAGCAATTCGTCCTCAATGCAGAAGAGCATAGCATCTACATTGTCAAGGCTTGAAACAAACGCCTCAATATCAAATTACGCGCAAGTCACAGACGGCTACGATATAGTAACCGGCAACATGGACGCTTATGCGCTGCAGCATTATTTTTCCAATTCATACGGTGCATCTAATGTTTCTGTGTCTGCTAAAAGCACGGTAAAGCTGGCGCCCAACGTGGTCCTTTACTATTTAGGGAGGCCCATAGGGGTGGCGACTGCAGGCACATATAATATATCGATATCGCCGCTTATTGCTAACGGGTCAGTAGTAGCGCTTAATGCACATGCTATAGTAAACGGAACCGGTGCGATCAATGGTGCAATACAGCTGACAACCATAAGGTCGTAATATGCCCACTAAAGAAGACATAATACTCAAATACGCTGTCAAAAATGCCATGGAGTACGGAGTGGCTGATGTGGGCAGTGTCTTTAGCAAGGCAATCCATGAATTTCCTGATTCAAAATCCGATTTGAAAGGGTTAAAATCGCTAGTCGAATCGATAGTAAAACGTGTCAATGCCCAAACTAAAGAAGAACTCCTGAACGAGTACGGCAAGTATCGCGCTGAGTTCGAAGGCGAATATTTAGAGAAGGCAAAGAGAACCGCAAAACCCAAAATGGTCATAGAAGATGCGATAGATGGCGAAGTTATCACAAGGTTTCCTCCAGAGCCAGGAGGGTACATACATATAGGCAATGCAAAACAGTGCATACTTAGCGACGAATTCGCAAGGATATACCATGGGAAGATATATCTTTATTGGGACGATACGAATCCTGAGAAATGCAGGGACGAATTCGTACAGGGCATAAAAACAGACACCGATTGGCTTGGCATATCATTTGCAAAGGAGTATTTTGCAAGCGATTCGATTGAAAAGATATACGATTATGGGAGGGAGATGCTCAGGCAAGGCAATGCATACATCTGCTCTTGCCATGAGGATGACATAAGGGCAAAAAGGTTTTCCGGCACTGAATGCGAACATAGGGATTCAGATGCCTCACAGAACGTCAAGCGTTTCGACGATATGATTAACGACAGGGTGCCTGAAGGGGAATCCATAGTAAGGCTCAAAGGGGACATGCGCTCGGGCAACACAGCGATGCGGGATCCAACCCTGTTCAGGATAAAAAAGTTTCCGCATTTCAGGCACGGAACAAAATACGTCCTATGGCCTACATACCACATGAATACTCCGATACTGGATTCCATAAACGGCGTAACAGATGTAATAAGGAGCAAAGAATATGAGCTTTGGGACACTGTCCACAAGCTGATACTGTTCCATTTGGGGCTAAGGGAACCAAGGATACATACGGAAGCAAGGCTCAACATAACAGGCACAACGACAAAAAAAAGGGACATAAGAAAGCTGCTTTCTGAAGGCAGGATAAATGGATGGGATGATCCCCGCCTTGTAACTATAATAGCATTGAGGAGGCGCGGCATAATGCCGGAAGCAATAAGGAAGTTCGTATTGAGGTTTGGCATGAGCAGGACCGACGGAACGGTAGACATCGACATGCTGCTCTCAGAAAATAAATCGATAATTGACCCTATCGCCAAGCACTTCTTTTTCGTAGCTGATCCCCTGCCTGTAAAAATATATGGCATGGAAGGGCTAAAGGTAAAGCTTAAGATGAATCCTACAACAGACCTTGGGTTCAGGGAATACACCATAGATGGCAATGTATTCATAAGCTCAAGCGACATTTCAAATGCCGACGTGGGGCATACCCTAAGGCTGAAAGACCTAGCAAGCATAAAAATAAAATCATATTCTGGCAGTGTGGTTTCGGAGATATCCGACGGGCCTGGCCGCATACTGCAATGGGTTCCATCAAGCATGGCAATCAAATGCAAGATCATCATGCCTGGGAACCTGTTCAACAAAGACGGCAGCTATAACCAAAACAGCATCGATGCAGTTGAAGGATATGCTGAAAGCATGGCTGGCGAACTGCCGCTCCATTCGATAGTACAATTCGAAAGATTTGGCTACTGCATATTGGATCAGAAAAGTGCTTCTGGGCTGACATTCATATACATATCTAAATGATGCCCAGCTTTTTTGCCAATTCACCGATGTTTGGGTTATCAAGGTACTGGCGCAGCCTGTTTAGTATTCTTGCGGAGTCCTTAAGCTTATTTTTCCTGAATAAACAAAACGCATAGTAATAGGCGGCATTCAATACATTCTTTCCGCTTTTTATCATTGTGGTTGAAAGTTCCAAAGCTTTATCAATGTCGTCGTTTGCAGAATGGAATACCATGCCAGCATAAGAATGCAGCTCATTCGATTCGGGCTTATCCAGTGCTGAAAAATTCATCATGGCCCCTCGCAGCTGCCCAAGTTTTACCTGTGACAGGAATGTAAGGTATCTTTTGTTAGGCGTATCGCCTTCGCCGGCATTCGAATTCAACGCATATACCGTTTTATTAAGCAGCAACTTTGCTTGGGACATCAACCTTATAGAATCCAATCTATGTACGGAATTCTCCTCCATATACCCCTCTTTATCATAATCTATCAGCGAGGTTTCATAATTAGAATAAGCTATGTATATAAGCGCCTCAGCATATAAAAATCCAGGATCCTTTCGTTGCGAGAATATGGAGTCGTATTCCTTTATTGCCGATTCGTAGTCTCTGTTGTCCAACGCTGCATCAATGTTTTCAAGGGATTTCAGAAGTGACGGGTCTTTTGCTTCCAACATGTTCATTGTGGAATCTACAAATTGCTCGCACCTGATGCATATGGCGTGGTCGTATGCCGATCTATTCCTGGTGCCGCAATGCCTGCAGACGAGAATGCCTCCTCCCTGCCCCGCCTTATCTATTGCATCCATATAACGCGTTACGTCTTCCATCGCCATTACCTTTTTTTCAGTGCTACAAAAAGGTGCAATTCGTCATAGGGCTCTAGGTGCACCTTTTCTACGATATCAAACACACCTGACAGGTTTTTTAATTCAGAATCAAAGACATCAGCGGGTTTTTTGCCAACATCTACGCTCTGTGACTTTATTATGAAATATGCGAATCCCCCTTTTTTGAGGAATCTGCTGTTTGCCTTCAAAATTTCAGACTGCTCCCTTGCAGATACATCCTGGTAAAGCACATCGCATTCCTCTATATATTCCTTGTAGCCATCAGTATTTCTGGCGTCACCCAATATCGGCAGCATATTGCTACGCGCATCGCATACGTTTATGAGCTCGCGCATATTCCTTTCGGATAGCTCTATGCAGTACACTATGCCGCTATCCCCTACTATATCGCTAACATGGCTTGAAGTGGTGCCTGTTGCGGCCCCAAGATAAAGGACCTTCGAGCCTTCCTTTATGTGCATAGCGCTCAGTCCGTTAAGCAGTGCTGCGGAAAGCTTGCTTCTGTAAGGGTTCCACAACCTGTACTCTATGCCATCTTCGACGCGCGTCTCCTCTCCATAAACCTTTCTCCCCTTGGCAAGGTTTATAGTGGCAACCCTTCCGTCTATTGAAAAGACGCCTGGAAAAATCATTTTTATCATGGATCAGATATGGCATTTATTCTATAAAAATCTATGCAGGTCTGCTTCTCATAACTATTTGATATTTTCTTCATTACTGATTTAAATAGTTTTTCAAATAAATCTAATTGCTTATATGCGAATGCTGGTCCGATGGTGGAAAATATACTTATGGATAAGTTCTTCCTTGACATATTTCCAATAGTGAAGGCTTCTTCTGATGACAAGCAGGCTATAAACAATTTCATAGGGGTGGTAAAGGACGTATTCGGCATCGACAGCGCTGACGTGTCACTTATCCCTGGAAGCAAAGATTACAGCGAAAAGCTCGATGAATACATACAAAACACAAAAAAGGTATACGTAGACAATCAGCTGAGCGAGTATTCTGCCTTTCCCGAACTCATAAACTATAAGAATAAGGGATATTCGAGTTTTGCAGCCATACCGATAATCGCAAGCGGCAAGACCATAGCGCTCTTAAAGTTGATGGCAAAGCAAGAGAACAGATTCAGCGACGATATGCTTACCGCATTATCGATAGGCGGGTTCTTCATTGGGATGTTCCTCGCATATAAGAGCGAATCTGCAATGAACCTCAAGATAGCGAATTATTTCGATGCAGCCTTTAACTCAAGTACGCCTCAGATGCTGGTAAATTCAAGCGGGCAGATAATAAAATTGAACAAGGGTGCGATATCGATCTTCTCGGTTACCTCTAGCTCAAAGACTAATTTCAACGACATCTTGAAGGTGCCATTGGAAAAGGTATTCGCGCTTGAGCGCGGAAAATTCATCGAGGCAGCAATGCCTGTAAACAGGGATGAGCGTATCCTAAGCATATCGTCCTATAAAATAAATGACGATATGGTGCATATATCCATCAACGATTCTACGGAGCGCAATGCATTCATTGCAATCGCATCGCTGGTCAATTCATCTAAGGGAATATACCTATTTATAACGGATAAAGCACTCAAGATAAGGGCCGCAATAGGCAAATTTGACGATGTGCCTGATGGAGGAGCATACTTTGTAGGCAAAAGCCTGCCCGAATTGATCCAAAAATCCCCAGAGAAGCAGGAGGCTGACTTTCAGAAGATAGGCAAATCAAAATCTGGAGTTACCGATATGGTGATTGGAAATGCGCCCATGCATGTCAGATACTCAATAAAGGACATAGGGGACGGCTATGCTGTTGTGGCTACCGATGCAGGCATGGAAAGATATTCCGATCTTCTAAGAGAGAACCTGTATGGATTCCTCAATGCAACATCAGATGCAGCAGTGACATTGGACGAGCTCGGCTACATAAGGGACTGCAACATATCGCTTGAACAGGTGCTTGGATACAAGAAGGATGAGATTATCGGCACTGATGTAAGGAACCTTTACATAGATCAGGCAATATTGGACAGGGACATAGCTTACGTTAAGTCCGGGGGTGCGGTTGATGGCACCTATATAAACCTCCAAAAAAGAAATCATGATATAATACCTGGCATACATTCCATAAGGGGCCTGAAGGGAAGGAATGGCATAGAATACCTCCTTCTCATAAAGGAGCTTGCTACAAAACGCAGGCTTGAGGATCAGGAAAGCGAGCTAAAGGCCCAGATGGCCCTGTCCAAAAAATTCAGGATGAACAGTGAATTGAAATCGCAATTCATATCCGACATAACGCATGAGCTCAAGACGCCCCTGACAAACATAAAGGGATTTTCAAAGCTGCTTTATGACGGAGATTTCGGCAAACTGAATGATGACCAGAAGGAATACATAAAAACCATCTTGGACGAATCAGATAGGCTTATGATTATAATAACACAGGTACTTGATGCCGCAAAGCTGGAGGCAGACAAGGTAAAACTTGACATAAAGGAGACAAACCTCCGCGAGATGCAGAACAATCCAAGCATAAAGGCATTGGAGGAGCGTGCCAGGAACAACGGGCTCGATTTCCAATGGGAATCTGATTACGACGTTCCAATAATAACCGCTGATCCTAATAGGCTCATACAGGTCTTTGCCAATCTGATAGGCAACTCCATAAAATTTACAGAAAAAGGAAGCATAAAGGTGCACATATTCAAGAAATCACGCGGCAAAATCCAGTGCGAGGTCTCCGATACAGGCATAGGCATAAGTGACGAAGATAAAAGGGGGATTTTCAAGAAATTCTATCAGGCCCAAAAGCGCAGCCTCATAAAGCCGGATGGCACTGGCACTGGCTTGGGCCTTGCCATAACAAAGGAGATCATAAGGCTGCACCACGGCGCTATAAAATTCGATTCACAGCTAGGGAAAGGAACAAAATTTTGGTTTACACTTCCGATAACATATAAGCCTTCAAAGAAGGATCAGGAACCATAAGCCTGCAATCATGCCTGACGCGCTTTGTCAAGAAGAGCCAAACGAAAATTGGCTCACATTCTCTATTTTAGCGCTGTCTGGAAGTATATTCAATGAGGTGCTAAGGGGTTCTATAGTCACTTTTGCCGTGCCGTTTGATATGGAAACAAGGCTAAAGCCCATATTTGAATATCTTGAATTGTAATTCACATGGGTGGTGTTGCCTACGCTCAATGATATCTGCAATTCACTGTTTATGAAGGACGGTGATTTAGTAAGGTATATGTCTGCAGCATCCTTGCCCGTGCTATAGTTTCCTAGCATGGCGACATATTCGTTACCACCTATTGCAAATGCCGTGCCCCTATATGTTATGGCAACTGTTTTGGGGGAGGAGATATTGATGGGCCCTGAGAGATAACTCGCAGCTATGGCAAGTACTATAACCGCTACGATTATTATTGCAATGTAAACATAGTAGTTTTTCTTCATTGACGACTTTTTATGCCCTATAACGGTTGCCATATGCTATACTTTCAAATAAAGCTTTTAATACCTTACTAAAATGTCCAATCCATGGCAAGATATAATAGGTTTTCTTTGGCATTAATTATCGGTGACTGGAATGGCAGAGAATGCTAATTTTGTGGAAGATTTAATCTCGATTATAAATGAGAAGCAGCAGGTAACGTACAACGAGCTGAAGGAGACTATGTTCAGCAGGGGCGTACCAAAAGGGCAATTGGACAGCGCCCTTTCCACGCTTGAAAGCCGCAAAGCCATAGCATCGAGAAGCAGCGGCGGCATACTGACATACTATCTTCTCCAGCAGGAAAATGAGCTGCGCAAGATACTGATAGTGGAAGATGACAAAAACATAAACAAGCTGATGGCGCTTTCGATAGGCAAAGGCTTCGAAGTAAGCCAGATATATGACGGAGGGGAGGCGATACCGTTTATAAGGGAGAATAAGCCGAACCTGGTAGTCCTGGACCTGATGCTTCCCAATAAGGACGGCTTGGACATATGTCAGACCATAAAGAGCGATTCATCCATGAGCAACACAATCATAATACTTGTAAGCGCAATGGACCCAACAAACAACAGGTTCAAGGGCATAAAAAACGGGGCAGATTATTACATAAAGAAGCCCTTCGATCCTATAGAGCTTAGGAGCCTGGTCACGCTCTTCCTAAAGAAAAAAGGCAAGCGCTTCGATCCACTCATAGACCTGCCTGACGAGGAAAGGATATCGAAGGAGATAGAGCGTTCGCTCAAGGAAGGCGAGCGCTATACCATAGGCACGCTCAAGGTGGACGGGCTTAGCACATATGTGCAGAAATTCGGCGAGCAATCTGCTATGGTAATACTAAGGCTGATATCGCAGCTCCTGCAGGACATAATAAAAAACAAATCTCAAGGGGTATTCTCCGGCTTTCTAAATACGACCGAATTCGTAGTTGCAGGCGAAAAGGAAAACGTCGAGGCATCCATAAGGGAGCTGCAAGGCGAGTTTACTGCAGTGCTGCCTTTTATATTGCAGGACGAAGGCTACAATCGCATAGACCTAAATATCGAAAGCCTTTTCGAATCTAAGGAAGTGCCAAAACTGTCGCTGGTGTACACGGAAACTGAAAGGGAGAAGCTCAAGGAGCGCAGGGACGAGATCCTCGAAAGCAGGAATTCTCCGAACGGTGAGATAGGTGCATATACATACAACGAGCTCCAAAAACTTTTTGGGAAGGACAACCTTGACATATCGATAACCAGAGATTCGAGCGGAGTCAGACTAAAAGTAGGCAAAAGCGCTTCAAACCCTGAAGATGAGTGAATAGATGCATACTGCTAAAACATACGTCATGAGATCGCAGGTAGCCCTCGATTTCATGGTCTCTTACGGCGTTGCGCTCCTAATAATAGGCATTGCGCTTTATGTGGTAATATCGACCGGCGTACTGAATCCGCACGCAGCTCCATCATCGTGCACCCCGACGCCGGGGTTCATATGCGATTCGTACGCCATAAATACATCTGGGGTATTCATAATCAAGATATCGCAAGTTACTGGCGCAACTATGGATATAACGGGTGCCGCATGCGCATCCACGGTCAATTCAACCAATTCTAATTATCCTGAATATGGCAACATACACGTTCTTGGGTATTCAAGCGATCAAAGTGCATACCCTTCAAATGCAATGGCAAACGGCATCGACATGTACAGCGACGGAGTTGCAATCATAACCGTTAATTGCTATAGCTCCTATGGCATATCAAAGAAACCTCTTGGCGATTCGTTTGTAGGCTACCTATGGCTAAACTATACTACGAATATGCTTCCGGGAAAGGTCACAACGCAGAAAGTCGCATCTTTCACTGTCAGGTATACCTGACGCCCAACAATAACGTTTTATACCTTCATCCATAATATTCTAATATGGTGTTTATCTGAAAGCATCTGCCATAATTGTCATGTTGCTGCTGGCATCGTTAGTATTGACGAGCGGCGCTTCGTACGTAAGGGTAATTGAGCCATACAACGCTACGATAGCCAATAATGGGAGCATGTTCCTGGGCAAGGTGGGCCCGGGTCAGACGTTCTTCATTACTATAAATTCATCTACTACAAACAGCACTGGTTACCTAATAAACAGGGGATGGAACAGGCTCGTTGCGACTTCAATACCTGCCGGCTGGACTGCGGAAAATTCATCGTTGAATCGGAACCAACTGTCTGTAGAGCTAACGCCTTCTCCAAATGCTGCTAACGGTACCTATATATTTAATTTAAGCGCAATAAATACGGGCAACGAATCTAGGATAGGGACGCTGCATTTCCGCGCGTACGTAAATGTTACCCCAAACGTATTCAGGTTGGGCGTGGCTCCGACTGCAATAGTGTCCAGCCCAGGGGAGCCTACGAACTTGTACATAACTATAAACAATACTGGGGTATCAGATAGTCCATTCATCATAAGCGTGCAAAACATACCTGCATGGAACAACACAATGACCGTAATAGCCCTGCACCATACCATCGGGCATTTCATATACCCAATATACGGATATACGCCAGGAGTATACAATGCAAAGGTCTATGTAAGCTCTTTAACCAGCCCGGTAGTATACAAGGAGGAGAACATCGCATATACTGTAAGGGCAAACCTGGAAAACGATTATTATGCGATAGGCGAGGGTGCAGTCTCCTTCCCCATCATGTATGAACCTGCATACGATGTGATGTATATAATTGGCTTGATAGCGCGTCACTTATAAATAATTATACCTTCAATCTTAGGAATTGTCATCCTGCATTCTTGTCAAGGCGTTGAATATGGTTGAAAAGGAAAAAGCCAGCAATATGCTTAGTCTGTATTTTGTGAGAGCAAGCTCCGATATGGACCTCGCCCGCTACAATTGCACGTTCAGCAGCAGCATGAGCGCCATATTCAGCCATAAGGAGGGCAGCAAAACGCGCTTATTCGTGCCGTCAGACAAGATAGGGAAGACCACCATTGCTTTGTACTATATGGGAGATGCTGCATCTAGGTATGCAATATACCACCCGGGAAGCAATAGCACTCCAGAAAAGCTTGAATTTGTGGATAAATTCGAGGAGAACCAGGGATACAATTCTTACAGGATGCCGATAGTGGGATTCAAGAGCTGGCCCATAAAGGAGAAGGAGCTGAAAAACAAAGATGTTGCATGCGTGATATTCAACAGCCCTGAAGCCATAGCCATAAGCCTAATATCAAAGGGTTCTGACATTGGCATAATGGAGAAGGTATATTCTTTCTTATACAAGGGGAAAAGGTATATAGGGTCATTCGATCTTATAACTGAAGAATCCCCAACCTTTGTATGCGCCGAAGTAAATTTCGATAAAGGATATGGGTTTTTAAAATATAACTATACAAATGATATGCTTGAGCCGTCAGATTTGATTGGCGATAACACTGCATCGTATTTGCGGGAGATAAACCTCGCAGAGCCTTTCAGTTTTTTCAAGCCCGAATAGCTCAATGGTAGAGCGAGCGGCTGTTAACCGCTAGGTTGCAGGTTCGATCCCTGCTTCGGGCGTTAAATACATAACTAGGAAGCTATAAAGCAATCAAATATAAATTATTTTTATGGACCTGCCTCAACTTTTAGACTGTTATGTTCAATTCTGTACTTATAGGACTGCCTATAAAGAAAACAAAATGCTAAGCCTTGAAGATGCAACTTGGTTCTGCCCAACTACACTGTTGCCACTAGGTGATTTTCTTTCAGAGTTGGATAAATCAAAGTACATCCTTCCAAAGAATGTGGGTGTTAAAAATTACGTTTCTACTATATTAGAAAAACATGTAGAACCGCATAGAGTAGATGATACTTATATACCGATAATGAAGGCCTCTAAATTTGACCAAACACACAGCGAAACTATTTGCGACCTAATATCTAAGAACATGGGAGCTACCGAGAAGACCTCGGTCAAACTCGCTGTTGGAGAACTTCTAGACAATGTAGACCAGCACTCTCACTGCACATCTGCGTCTTTCATGGCGCAAAGATACGAGAAAATGCACTTTGTAGAAGTGTCAATCTTCGATAACGGTATAACTATACCTGGCAGCTTTAGTAATAATGGGAAATACGGTGAACTAACTGACTCTGATGCGCTCAAGAAGGCTATAGGCGGTCTGTCCACAAAACCAGAAAACACCAGAGGGCACGGATTACCCACATTTATCAGTGTATTAACCGGCGCACTTAAAGGCGAAGCTCTCATAGTTTCGGGAGATGCTGCGTACTATATAGAAAGCAATAATAATGAGAAACTCTATAAGTTAGATAAGAAGGACGGTTTAAGAGGTACATTAATAGGCATGCGCATACCATTGCCTATGAAGAAAGCTGATGTGTATGAATACATCAAGTAAGAAGATATTAGTAAGGGCCAGCGTAGCCAGAGATTTAGTTACTAGGAACGCTGCAATAAGCTTTTTCAAGAAACTAAAGAGGATAAAGAGCGATAATATTGTTTTAGATTTTACTGGTGTTGTGTTTATGAGCAGGTCTTTCGCTGATGAGTATATTGCACAAAAGAATACTTTTAAGGCCGATATTAATGAAATTAAGATGCCAGATAGCGTAGAGAAAACTTTGGATGCAGTTTCTAATGTTAGAACTACAAGAATAGAGGTTCCAAGACTTAGAGCACAACATCTTTCTATTTGATGTATATCCAGATACATGCGTATATTAAATGTATACATTAGATGTCTCACTTTAAGCGTTGCGTCTGCTTCGGGTGATGGCCTTCAGGTACGACCCGCTCAAGGAAATAGGTGATAAATTGGAGTTTTTATCGGGAGAAGAAGAAATTGCTGCAAAGCGGTATATAGATAAAGCAGCAGAAATAGCAAAAAATTCTACTTGTTTCAGGTCAAAATGCGGCACAGTCATCGTAAAAGGCAACGAAATAATAGGCGAAGGATTCAATTCACTTCCTTTAAACGAGCATCCAGACCATTGTTTTAAGGACGAATTGCCCTTTGATTTCAAATCTGACAAAACTTGCTGTATGCATGCAGAGCAAAGGGCCATAATGGAAGCGCTAAAGAGCAATCCTGACAAACTGGACGGTTCCAGATTATATTTCATCAGATTGGACGAGAATGGAAATAAGCAACGTTCGGGGGATCCTTATTGCACCATATGCAGTAAGATGGCCCTAGACAGCGGAGTCTCGGAGTTTATTCTATGGCAAAACAAGGGCATATGTGTCTACAACACAAAGGAGTATAATGCGCTGTCATTCCAATTTAAAGGGTAGTCCATATTATTTTTTCACTGTGCACGGCACGCACACCTTGTGCTTCGGGCGATGCGCTTCATGTATGGTGCTAAAAAGCAAGCTATTTTCCATCGTTAGTGCTAAGCGCCCACTGTACGAATGTCAACGTTTCTATCCCCTTTCCCACCATCATGCCCTTGTTTATCGGATCAAAAGTTATCAGTATGCTCCTTTTAGGCTTGATATGCTTAATTGCACTTAACAGGGGGCGTAGTTCCCTCTCTATATTATTTTGATTAAGCTCATAAGTAACCTGTATTAGCTCTTTTACCGATCCGCCTTCTGAGATTACGAAGTCTACTTCCCCTTCTTTGCTACCAAGATAATTAACCTCAACTGACGGATTCCGCTCCTTTATCCGAAGAAGTTCAATAAAGACAGTATTTTCCAATAATCTTCCGTATTCGATGTTGGATATTATTAGGCCGATTATGGCGTTGTCCACGACATACAACTTCTTTCTGGATTGATTCGACCTCTTGAAACCTTTGAAGAACTGTAAGAGTTGGTAGAAAAGGAATGTCTGTTCGCCGAACTTGACAAAGTTGTTTATAGTCTGTCTACTTATCCCAAGATTCTGGCTCTTGAAGTAGTTATGGAGCTTTACGGTGCTGAAGGCGCTGCTGTACGTATTTATTGCGTATCTGAATACCATTTCCAGCCTGTTTGCATCCTCAACCTTATACCTGCTTATTATGTCCCTATACAGTATCGCATCGTAATAAGCACTTATAATCCTCTGCTTTGTCTCTTTCTCTTTTTCAAAGGCGATTTCTGGAAAGCCGCCACCTATCAGATACTCCTTTGCCAGTGCGTTAATTCTATGGCGTTCTTCACCATAGAGCAGCCGTTTATCTATTTTTATCCCTTTTGCCACTAGAAACTCCTTAAACGAGAAAGGGTACAGCACGTAGGTTATGTTTCTTCCTACCAATGCTGTAGCAATTTCGCGGCTCAGAAGTTTAGAACTAGAGCCCGTTATAAATATTCTATATTTCTTCGAATCGTAAATCCTCCTGACCCATAGTTCCCAGTTTTTTACGTTCTGTATCTCATCCAAGAACAAGAAAATATCCTTGTTTCTCTCGGGTTCTGAAAGTTCGATGTAACCGTTGAGCATGTCATCAAGGTCGCTACTTGTCAAGTTTATCAGTCTGTCATCATCAAAATTTATGTAGAGGATATTCTTTCTAGGCATATGGGCTGCAACCAGTTTCTTGATTATATCAAAGAGCAGATATGTTTTGCCTGTACGCCTCACACCCGCTATCGCTATTATTTTATCTGCGTTTAAGTCCACCTTCACGTCCCTTTCTATCGTTTCTGGCAGATCTCTTGAAAGCCATTCACTTATCATGTAACGGAATTCTTCTCTCATAATGTCTTATATGAGAGACATAAATATTTAAATATTGTCTTTTTTAGAAGACATTATAAGAATATGAATCTTCCTGTCGAAGATGCACCTGACGCGCATCTTTTGCTTCTGGCGCTTAGATTGCTGTTTTACCTAAGTCGCTTTTTTTCTGCAATGCTCTTTATAATAATAAAGAGGCAAGCATAAATTGGCGGTAACATGGAAAAAATAGAATTTGAATTTACGAAGGACGGTCCAATAATAGTAAAGAAGGACGGCAAGGTAGAATATGCTTTATGCAGATGCGGGCATTCAACGAAGAAGCCATTCTGCAGCGGCGCGCACCATACTGTGGGATTTCAGGCAGATGAAAGCAAGATGGAACTGAAATAGGGTTGGCGTAAGCCTGCATGAAAGAGCAAGGCTTGCATAAGGCCCGCAAGCCTTTAATCTATTCCTACCTAATATTATCGGTGCAAAATGAAAATAAATTTTTCCGGAAACGAGCACATAAGTGCAGGCGTATCAAAATCTGAACGCTTCATTGCCGATCCTGAAAGCGTATCAAAGTGCATACCTGATTCGAAAGAGTTCCAGAATACTGGAGAGCATGCCTTTTCCATAAAAGTTGAAGTCGGAATAGGAACGCTAAAGGGTACATTCCTGATAAACGGGACTGTTGAAAAAGGCCAAGACAATTCCATAACATACAGGCTGTCAGGCGGCGGATTCGGAAACAAGGCAAGCATATTGCTTTCTATAAAAATCAGCGGCGATGAGATGCGAACAGACCTATCATGGAATGCTGATTTTGATATAAGCGGAATAATAAGCGGTTTAGGGCAGGGGATCGTAAAAAAGGTAAGTGAGGAGAAAATTTCGGAAATAATAAATAACGTAAAAAATGTGCTTGAAGCCAAATAGGGCAAGATAGTAATTTATGGATATAATGCGATTAAAATAGGTGGAATCATGGAGGAGTTGTTTGCCCAGTCAATAAAGGACTTAAGTGGCATATATCATTTTTCTGAAGACGAATTAAAGATATTGGAAGATGCGGACAAGGCTGCAGACGAGCTTTCAGAATCAGAATTTGAGCATTACATAAAGCGTGAGGTAAATCCAGACCATGCAAAAGTGCTCGCAAAATATAAGATCATAGGCGCGTCGGTAGACAAAAAATACGGCGGCAGGGGCGCAAACCCTCTGGTATCTGTTTTAATGAAAGAGAGGCTCGGCCAACTCGGCATGGGTCTGTCCAGTTTTGTCAATGTTCAGATGTTCCTCGGAGAGATGATGATCCAACGGTGGGGCACAGAGCAGCAGAAAGACAAATACCTGAGGCCGGCTGTAAAGGGCGAAAAGATACTTGCATACGGCCTGACTGAACCTGAAGCAGGAAGCGATCCAGCATCTATGCAGACAACGTATGAAAAGAAAAATGGAAAATACATACTAAATGGTTCGAAGTACCTGATAACAAACGGATCCATAGCCGACAATTTGATAATATTTGCAAGGTCAAAGGAAAACAAAGACGAGAAGAGCGCATTCATTGTAGATTCGAAAAGCCAGGGATTCAGCATCTCCATGAAGATGGAGGAGAAGATAGGGCTTTTTACCTCAGATACTGCCATGCCTCAGCTGGACGACGTGGAGGTCGGCGAAGAAGACCTTTTCGGAGGCATAGGCAATGGCATGCATATAGCATATTCCGGGTTGATGAATGGGAGGACTGGCGTAGCTTCGGCGTCCATTGGGGTGATAGAAGCATGCCTCAACGCAGTACTCGAAAGGGCAAAGGAACGCATACAGCATGGCAAAGAAATAGGCAAGCACCAACTGATACAGAATCACATCGCCGAGATAAGACAGAATCTTGAGATGGCGCGCTGGCCCGTATATTTTGCCGCAATCAGAAAGGCAGAATATGAAAAGGATCCTAACAATAAAGAATTGATAAGCGAACTTGACCTAAGAATATCTCTGGCGAAGAAGATAGCGTCGAGGCTGGCATTTGAGTCTGCTGACAGGGCTGTACAAGTCTTCGGAGGATTCGGATATTCTATTCTGTCTCCTGCAGGGAGGTTGTTTTGCGATAGCAGGGTAGCCAGAATATACGAGGGCACTGACGAGATACAGACGTTGAAGATAGCCGAAGGCGTTTTAGGGAAAGACTTCAGGGCTTTCAGATAGCGGTGCGTATATGCAATATAAAAAAATCAGGATTGTAAAAAAAGGAAGCATTTTTACCCTAATGCTAGACGATCCAGCGCACCTTAACATTCTGAGCAAGGAAATGATAAAAGAATTGCACAGTGCTTTGGAAACCCTATCAAAGGACAGTTCATGCAGGACTATAATCATAACCGGCGCCGGAACAAAAGCATTTTGTGCAGGTGGTGATTTAAGGTATATAAAAAGCCTTAAAGGCTCATTGCAGGTTGGCAGGTTCTTCGATTCACTAAAAGATATGTGCATGAAGATAGAGACTATGTCCAAGCCTGTAATTGCAGCAATAAACGGGTACTGTTTGGGAGGAGGGCTAGAACTTGCATTGGCATGCGATATACGGATAGCATCATCAGGGTCAAAATTCGGATTCCCTGAAGCAACGCTTGGCATAATGCCTGGAGGAGGTGGAACATATAGGTTGCCTTCAATAATAGGCATGGGCAATGCCAAATACATGATACTGACTGGCAGGCGCATCGATTCTAAAGAAGCTCTAAGGATAGGGTTGGTAAATGCGGTGGTGGCACCATCAAATTTAAAGCCCTATTCGGAAAGTGTAGCGTCATTGCTTTCTGGAAACAGCCAACGCTCAATAAAGGAAGCAAAACTTGCATTGTATAAGAATTCAAGATATGACTATTCTGCCGAAAAGACTGGATTCATACGGTGCTTCAAGAGTAATGATAAGGAGGAAGGAATCAGTGCGTTCATAGAGCACCGCCATCATTCGTTTGACAAGGTGTAATGGTATGGGTAAGGCGTACATAGTAGAAGCTGGGAGGAGTCCGATAGGTAAATTCCTGGGCAACTTATCTGAAATCAGCGCAACAAAACTGGGGGCTCAGGCAGCTAGCAAAATAGTCGAAAGGTCAGGCATAAGCCCTAAGGAGATAGAAGAATTGATACTAGGTAACGTCCTATCTCCCGGAGAGGGCCAAAACCCAGCAAAGCAGGTAGTCGTGTATTCAGGTATGCCTGACACTATGCCTGCATATTCAGTCAATATGGTATGTGCTTCAGGTCTCAAGGCGGTGGCATTGGCGGGCCAATCAATATCATCAGGCAATGCAGATGTTGTAATAGCTGGAGGCACTGAAAGCATGAGCAATGCTCCATTCTCGCTTGAAGGCGTACGCAAATTCAATAAATTGGGTGATGTCGGGCTTAAACAGTTCATTGAAAAGCTTGATGCGCAGAATGCAAAGACAGAAGATTTCACACTAGTCGACGAGATGATAAATGCTGGTCTTTGGGACTGCTATAACAATCTTCACATGGGTGCCCTCGCAGAATACATAGGTAATGATTATAAGATAACACGCGAGCAGCAGGATGCATTCGCAATGGAGAGCCACAGACGTGCAGCATACGCATCCGACAATGGAAAATTCAAGCGTGAAATAATTCCAATAAATACAAGCAATGGGCAGATAAGTGCCGATGAGGGGATAAGGAAAGACACATCAATGGAAAAATTGGGTGCACTTAAACCTGCATTTACTGAAGGCGGGAATGTTACAGCAGGCAATTCATCGCAGCTTAGTGATGGTGCATCCTTCCTAATATTGATGTCCGAGAAAAAGGTAAAAGAATCTGGGATAAAGCCTCTTGCAGAAATAGAAGGATTCTCTTCCTCAGGGATAGACCCAAAATATTATGGCATGGCGCCCGTATCAGCAGTAAAAAAATTATTTGATCAAACGAAGATGTCGATTGACGATATAGACCTAATAGAGCTTAACGAGGCATTTTGCGTACAGGCGCTTGGCGTCATAAATGCGCTTAACATGGACATAAACAAGGTCAACGTCAACGGAGGCGCTACGGCATTGGGGCATCCTATAGGAGCCACAGGCGCAAGGATACTCACCACTCTAATATATGCGCTTCATGATAAAAAGAAGGACATTGGACTCGCTACACTCTGCCATGGCGGAGGCGGTGCCGCTGCAATGATAATAAGGCGATATGATGGGTAACAAAATCGCAATAGTGGGTTCCGGCACAATGGGTTCAGGCATAGCACAGGCTGCACTTTCAAGCAATTACAATGTAGTGGTTATAGCGCATAGCGAGCAGGGTAAAATCGACGGAAGTAAACGAATCAATGCGGTGTTCGAAAAGGCCGTTGCTGCAAAGGCTATTACCGCGCAGGAAAAAGAAGCATGCATCAAAAATCTGCAGATATCTACAGATTACGCTGCCATAAGCGATGCCGAATTGGTAATAGAAGCAGTATCAGAAATAAAAGAAGTTAAAGAATCTGTGCTGAAACAGATAGAAGCGCATATAGGCAACAGCGCTGTTATAGCAACCAACACATCTTCTATACCTATTTCTGCATTATCTGGCGCGCTTTCTGCCCCAAGCAGGTTCATAGGCATGCACTTTTTCAATCCCGTGCCGGTAATGAAAGTCGCCGAAGTCATAAATGGTGCATCTACATCAACTGAGACAATAAATAAGGCAAAAGAATTCATCGAAAGCCTTGGCAAGATCCCAGTTCAAGTAAAGGATTCTCCAGGGTTCATAGCAAACAGGCTTCTTATGCTTTTCATCAACGAAGCCGCAACTGCATTGGACGAAGGCGTTTCAAGCAAGGAAGGCATCGATGCAATAGTCAAACTGGGCCTGCATCATCCTATGGGTCCGTTCGAGCTCGCCGATTTCATCGGAATAGATGTATGCAATGACATAATGCTAGAGATTTACAAGGATAAGAATGACATGCGTTTCAAGCCATCAAATTCCATCACAACACTAGTGAAAGAAGGCAAGCTGGGAAGGAAAAGCATGGAAGGGTTCTACAAATATTGAGCTTGATTGCTCCATAATAAAGTTTTGTTCATGTCGTATGCCTAACAAAGTATTTAAAGTTCCAATCACATTAAATAAAAGGCTCATTGTCAGCTGGAGATAAGATGAATTTCAAAGAATACATAGAATTGCATAGGAACGAAGTATATTCAAAAATCTGCGAGTATATACCAATAAAGGAACCTATAGGGCACTACTCAATAATGCGCGACTATATAGATAGGCAGGGCAGTTATCGCCGCCCAGGATTGGTCATGTTAGCCGGCCAGATGTTCGGGGCAAAGATCAAAGACCTCATCCTTCCAGCTGCAGCCCAGCAATTGTCTGAAGACTGGATACTGCTGCAGGACGATGCTGAAGACGATTCTGATTTGAGGAGAGGTAAGCCTGCGGCGCAGAAGCTTTACGGGTGGGTGCATACCATGGACGCAAGCGATCTGGGTCATATGTCCATGTGGAAGATGCTTAAGGATTACATAAAACAGGTAGGCATAGAGAACGGCAATAAAGTATATGACAAGTTTTACGACATGCTCGAGTACACCGTAAGCGGTCAATATATCGAGAATAAGTTCATACACGATACAAAAGATTTGAAATCCGCTTCTGAAGACTTATATTTCAGAATAGCAGATAGCAAAACATGCTATTATACCGTATACGGGCCGCTGCAAATAGGTGCTTTGGTAGCTAACCAATCCGATGAAATACTTGAAATACTCAAAAAAGTGGGTACACACGCAGGCATAGCATTCCAGATAACCGACGACATACTTGACATGACTGCTGACGAAAAGGTATTTGGGAAAAAGAACTTCGGTGACCTGTATGAGGGTAAGCTTACGCTGATTATATATCATGCATACCAGAGCGCTACTTCTGAGGAAAAGGACAAGATGGACGAAATTTACAGAAAAGAAAGGTCCCAAAAAACCGCAGACGAGATAAAGTTTCTGCGCGACATAATTGCAAAATACGATGGAATAGGGTATGCAAAAAGCATTGCCGAGAAGCATGGAAAGCTTGCCAAACAGATAACTGAAGAGAACATGGACAAGCTTCCTCAGAACGAATATACTCCTATAACCATATCCGCATTAGAAGAGCTTTATCAAAGGAAAAAGTAAAAACTAATACATGTAGGGTTATCTGCCTATGGCATAAGTATATATATCTAATTGTAGATATCTATAATCAGATATCTATTATTAGATGTGATAAATATGGACAACATAGAAGAAGAGAAGGATGAAGGGATTGAATCCCAGGAAGAAGGCGGTGCAATGCGCAATCATGGAATGGGTATGCGTGGAGGCAAAAGAAATTGCATGAAAGGAATGCAAGGCATGCACCACATGCATATGATGCAGCACATGGGCAGAGGTTTCATAGGCCTAAAATACATGATACTCAGATTTGCGAAAGATGGCGAAATAAGCGGATCGCAAATAATTGAAAGCGTGAATGAAATGACTATGGGCCATAGAAGGCCGTCCCCTGGTAACGTATATCCTGCGCTGAAAGATCTTGAAAGCGAGGGCTATCTAAAGATGCGTGAAGAGAATCATGTGAAATATTACAAGATAACTGATAAAGGCCAAAAAGTCATCGAGAATATTTCTATGCCAATGTTTGGCATGGCTGGAAAGCGCCAAGAACCGGATACTTCAGCATATCTGAAGAAATACAGCATAAGCTCAGAGCTTGACAAGATAAACGATGAGTTGAACTACATACTGGAGAACTCCAATAAGGTAAGCGATGATGCCGAGCTAAAGAAGAAGATCGCGCAGTTGTCCAAGAAGTTGGATCTGATAAAGGGGGATAACGCATAAATGCATCATGTGAGATAAACTGTTGATATCTATGCATTATGGCGGTATAAAGCACGGGCTGCTTAATCCAAAGAGGAAACTTTTTGAGGATCCGGAAGCGGTTATAAATTCGCTTGTAGGAGGTTCGAGGTTGGGATGCACAGCCGATTTAGGCTGTGGTCCAGGCTATTACTGCGCTCAGCTGTTGGAACGGTCCGATGAACTTTATTGCGTTGATCCGAATGCGGAATTTCTTGAAATAATAAAAGAGCGCATTAAAGACGAAAGGGTACATGTTGTAAACTCGGTCGCATCATCTACTGGCATTCCAGGAAAATCAATAGATACAGTGGTGATGGCCAATTCATTCCACGATATGGATTTCAAAGACGAAGTAGTCGCAGAGATAAAAAAAATACTGAAAGACGGTGGAAGACTGCTTATAATCGATTGGAAGAAGGAAGAATCGGATTTCGGACCGCCGTTCGATATACGCATGTCAAAAGAGAAATACCTGGAATTCTTCAAGGATTTTAAATTGTTAAAATCAGAAGAATTCAAATATCACATTGCAATGCTCCTGATAAAATGAATTCATTTCATTTTTGTAATTCCAAATATCAAAAGGCATAAATATTCATATGATAAAATATTCATATGACAAATACTTCATACAATCTAGTTAACGACAATACGATAAGACTATTTTTTGACGCATTTGGGAACATGAAGCGCTTCAAGATCCTGGCAATCCTGAAGAACGATCCCATGAGCGTATCCAGATTGCAGAGGGTTATGAATTGCGAGCAATCTGACGTATCGCATAACCTCCAATGCCTGCTCAATTGCGGCTTCGTAAACAAGAAGATAAACGGGAAGGAGCGCATATATTATGTGAACGAAGAGGCAAAGCCGATTATCAATGCAGTCTACAAGCATATAAACAAGTACGAAAAATACTTGATTTCCTGCAATATAATAGCTAATCAAGCAATATCAATGAAGAACAGGTGATTGTAATATGGAAGAAGTTGATTATGCAATAATTGGACATGGCGCAGCGGCATTCGCTGCTGCAATAAAAGCGGATTCGCTCGGGATAGACACCGTAATGATTGGAAAGAACGCTACGGACGGGGCATTAATCGGAGGGACATGCGTCAACGTCGGATGCGTGCCGAGCAAAAGGCTCATAACGCTGGGCGAATTTGTAGACGATATCAGGAAAACCAGATATGCTGGGATAAATGCCTCAATAAATTCCATCGACTTCAAAAAGATAATGGCACAAAAGGATGCCATTGTCGAAGGTTTCAGAGATAAGAAGTATTCAAGCGTCCTGAAAAGCTTAAAGCACGTGTCATACATAAATGAATTTGGAGCGTTCAAGGACAAAAATACCATCATTGCCGGGCAAAAGGAGATTCATGCAAAAAACATACTTGTGGCTACCGGGGCTAGGCCTTACGTGCCAAAAGTGCAAGGCATAGAAACCACCAGTTACCTAACAAATGAAGAAGCGCTTTCAATAAAAGAGCTTCCGAAATCAATGATTGTCGTAGGAGGAAGGGCATTGGGGCTGGAATTCGCGCAGATGTTTGCGCATTTCGGTGTAAAGGTTACCATCTTGCAGAGAAGCAAGACCATAATACCTGATTGGGAGCCTGAAGTTGTGAACTTTCTATCTGGATACCTAGAAGAGGATGGGATAGAGATAAACACAGGTGTAGATTTAAAGGAGATTGGCATAAAAGGAACGCAGAAATACATAAAGGGGCGAATGGAAGGCGTAGACAAGACGTTTGCAGCAGACGAGATACTTTTTGCCACAGGCAGGATTCCAAACATAGAAAAGCTTAATCTTAACGAGGCAGGCGTGTCCTTAAACAAGCAGGGATTCATAGGGGTCGACGGTATGCTTAAAACAAGCGTCCCAGGCATATATGCAGCAGGGGACGTTACTGGTGAACCTATGCTCGAAACGGTGGCTGCAAAAGAAGGCAATGTGGCTACACAGAACGCGTTCACAAAGGACATCAAGAAAATAAACTTCGCCGAAATACCTAGTGCAATATTTACAATGCCGGAAGCTGCGAAAGTGGGCTTTACGGATGTAGAAGCACATGGCAAAGGAATCAAGTGCAGTTGCGGTGCAATCTCCCTATCATTAGTTCCGAAGGCAGGCATAATAGGGGACGAACGCGGACTAATAAAGATAGTGATAGACTACAAAACAAAGAGGATAGTGGGAACCAGCATACTTTCGAGGAACGCAGCGGATCTCATAATGGAAGCCACATTGGCAGTTAAATTCAAGCTTACTATAGACGACATCATAGACACTGTCCACGTATTCCCGACATTAAGCGAAGCAATGAAGCTCGCATCGCAGAACTTCTATCAAGATGTAAGCAAATTGAGCTGCTGCACCGTGTGATGATATCAATGGCATTTATCGGATCATTGAAGGAGGTTTTCGGAAACGGCAGATATGCATTGCTTGTGGTGTCGCTTTCAGTCGCCATAATCATCGCCTATCTCTACATGCTGAACCTGTTTCATGAAAGTTTCATCCTTTTCGGATCGCTTTTCATCGGCGGTTTGGTAGAAATAATTGGCATAATATTTTTGGGAGTCATGTTTGCGATGTCGGCATCAATGTACATATATATAGCAAAAAGGGATGCGGCAATGGCAAAGGGTAGGACCAAAAGCGCTACGTTTTTTGGGCTGATACTCGGCACATCAAGCCAACTGCTCTGCTGCACCCCAATAGTGCCGTTCGCGCTGTCAGCTTTCGGCGCATCTACTCCTGTATTGTTTGGCTTGACCGGCAAGATACAGGGCTTCTTTGCAAATACGTGGATTATTTTTATAATTGTGTCGCTGTCCATAATGGCGATAAGCCTGTACAACATATCTGGGAAAGTCTGGAAGTCGTGCTGCATTAATAAAATAGGCGTTAAGAGATGAAAAAGAAATATTTGTATTCAATCATTGCGCTTGCCGTAATACTCATATTAGTGGCAGCATATTGGTATAATTCAATTCAGACAAGTGCGTCTCAAGCGTCGTCTGGAATATTAAATGCAGGTTCAGAGGCGCCAAATGCAAATTTTACGCTTCCAAGCGGGGCGCTACGGGAAGTTTCAAATTATAACGGCAAGCCATTGCTTGTGTACTTTGTAGCTACTTGGTGCAGTTCATGCGTAGCAGGAACTCAGGCTATAGCCAGGAACATGAGCTTCTTTTCCAATAAAAATATAACCGTACTAGAATTGGAGCTATACAACAATCTTGGATATTCTGGCCCGCCAATAAACGACTTTGTAAATACGAGTTCAGCAAATGCATCGGATAGCAGCAGGATCATATCGGCGTATGCGAGCTACAGAATGAGTGAGCTTTACGATTCAAAGGCATATCTGGACCTATATTACCTGATAAATAAAAATGGTCAGGTAGTTTATGTAAGCGGTTCGCCATCCATTACAATGCCGCAGCTCAAATCAGAAGTGGACAGCCTGGCATAGGCGCAGTTCTATGCGATGCTAGAAGGTTATTACTGCATAGCCTTCATCTATGCTTTTTGTTATATATTCCCCTGCCCTTACCAATTCTGCAGTGCCTTTCAATTTGGCATCTATGTTCTGCATCTGCGCAACTGCTATGCATGCCTTCGGGCGATCGGAATCAGGAAAATCTGCCTTTATGGCATTTTTCATGTCTTCATTTTCTGCAAGCACCCCTTCACTCGGTCCGAAGAAAAGTATCCTGATGTCGTGCCCTGCTGCCTTTTGCCTTTTGCTAAAATTCAGCGCCATGTTTATTTTTTCAGTTTCTCTGCTAGTTACAAGAGATAATATCTTTGTCATAATAATACTTAAATCATGAACATATTTATAAATTTTTACCATACATCTTAACACAGGTAATTTTTCACCCGTAATTAACGGGCCCATAACTCAGTTTGGCTAGAGTGGAAGGCTTTTAACCTTTAAGTCGTGGGTTCAAATCCCACTGGGCCCGCTAAAATAAAAAATAGGCAATCCATGACAAGCATTTTCGCATCTGCAGATTTCACAATTTTCTCCACACTAATTATATTTATCCTTAGTTTCGGGCTTGCGCTTCTGATATCAAAGAAATATCGCGCAAAAAAGCAAGAGCCCTACCTTTATTGGTCCATAGGCATATGGCTCTTCGCCCTCGGAGTATTTCTTGAGGTGCTTTTTGCAGTTGGGGTCACTTACCAGTTACTGATAATTGCATATCTTTTTACGGTATCCTTGATAGTGAATTTTCTTGCATTCGGCTCGGTAAAACTCATTAAAGGCAAGATATACGGGAGGGCATACGCAATATATTCTATAGCTACTGAAGCTATTCTTGCGTACTTCCTTGCAGCCACCAGGATAGGCAACATAATAATAAATCACATAGTATACGGGATTCTGCCTTTAAACGTGGTAACTGCATCTAGTCTAGTCACCTTCCCTGCTGCCATCCTGCTTATAGCAATAGCAATAAAATCGTATGCAAAGGGCAAAAGCAAGAAGATGCTTAGCATAATAATCGGCGTTATAATAGTAAGCATAGCCGGAACTCTATACATCGTGCAGGTGCCTGCATTCCTGTATTACTCGGAATTCGTAGGCATATTGCTTTTATGGTATGGTCTAATATAAAACCTGGAATGCAACAACCCATATGCGCATAAAAAGCTAAAATATAAACACATTTCTATTTTTAGAAAGGCGTATAAGCATGCATTTCCAAAATTAAATGATGATAGAATGGCTAAAGAATTTGCATGCAAGAGGATAGGTTTGGAATGTGGCTTTACAGCTACAGCAGACTCTGAAACAGAATTAATGAAGAAAGTGGCAGAGCACGCCAAGTCAGCCCACCACATGGACCATATTGATAGTGCGACTATGGAAAAGATAAAGAAAGCAATAAGGGATATAAAGTAAGCGCACTGCAATCAGCCAACACTGTAAGGGTGTGTATTTATAAGGGCTCTGCCCTTATGATTATAGAAGTGATAAAATGGGATTATTCATAGATCCATTGACTATAATGCTGTTTAGTCTTGGCATTAGCGTACTAATGCTTGCAATATATGTATACAGGACGGCATCGGGAAAGAAAAATGCAAGCGCATTGGCAATACCAATAATTGGTTTCGGCTTTTTCAATGCGGCGAGCAGCTTTTTGGTGTCGTTTACCTGGCCGCTTCCTGGTTCCTTTAATATGCTTTTCGGAGATCCATTGCTTATGCTTGGCATATTGATGGTCATTGGGGGATATATGCTCCTAAAAAACATCGACATAAAAATATTGTCAGTAATAGGATTTTTCTTAGGCATATACATCCTTGTTGGTTCAATAGGCATAGTTTCATACGGGCTTGAAACGGGCATAGACCTGCTTTCTGCAATGGGTTTGTATATATTTGCAGGTTTGGCCGGTGTATTTTCGCCTATAATCTACATGAATCCGAAAGGGTCAGGCAGATACGCATTCTACTTCCTTGTATTCCTTCTTGTAATGACTGCATTAATTGCGTTATTCATAGGGTACAACGGCTTCTATGAGCATCTTCAGGCATTTGGGAAATATTTCCCTGCCTGACTGCCCATATTTTTTATTTTATGCTCATTCGGCAGTTCATTTATTTCGGAGCGTGAAATAAAATGAAAACATTTAAAAGCTTATAATCTCATATATGAAAGCCGCGAGGCTTGTTTTTGGCATCCAAATGCAATGGCAAAGGATATATTACTTTGTATGTTAATATCTCTACGAATGCCAGGGTGGCAGAATCTGGTAACGCGTACGCCTGGAAATTTATACTTGCAAGCGTATGGCTCTCACGGGCCTTCTGGGTTCAAAAGCCAAAGCTGAATATCCCAGCCCTGGCGTTTCGGTGTTATGATGGCAGAAGAAAAAAGACATTTCAAAAATGAAGATAAAAGGGCGACATCCATAATAAGGATTGCCGGCCGAGACATAGACGGCAAGCTAAAGATAGAGGACGCCCTGAGGAGAATCAAGGGCATAGGTTCGGCAATGGCGCATGCCATGGCATTTACTGCAGACAAAAAGCTGAGCATACCTCCAACATCCGAAATAGGTGCGCTCAACGAGAAGCAGATAGCGCAGATCGAAGGCCTAATAAAGGAACCTTCGAAATATGCGATACCTCAATTCATGCTCAACAGGAGGAAGGATTTCGAGACCGGCAAAGATGCGCATGTAGTTGGAAACGATCTTATATTTTCGGTCCGTCAGGACATAACTAGGGGCGCCTCGTTGAGGACGCTCGTAGGGTCAAGGCACCAGCACGGGCAGAAGGTGCGCGGCCAGCATACAAGGTCAACGGGCAGGACCGGTGCGACCGTCGGTGTCATGAAGAAAGCTGCAAAAGCAGGAGCCGCTCCAAAGGCGGAGGATAAGAAAAAGTGATTGAATGGGAGCGCCGAAGAGAAACAAGCCGAAGTTCGAAAAGCCTAAGAATATATGGAATCTGGCAAGAATAAATGCCGACAATGAACTGCTCAAGGAATACGGCTTAAAGAACATGAAGGAGCTGTGGAAGGTGCAGTCGGATTTGAGCAAGCTCAGGAACAATGTAAGGCTTCTGCTTTCCGGTACGGGCTCAGATAGCGTTGCAAACAGCATAATAACGAGGCTAGTCAAACTCGGTGTCATACCTGCTGATTCTACACTTGAGAAACTGCTCGATCTGAATGAAAGCGCTTTCCTGTCAAGACGTTTGCAGTCCGTAGTGTTCAAGAAGGGGCTGGCACGCAGCATAAAGCAGGCAAGACAATTGGTAGTTCATGGTTTCATTTCAATAAATGGGAAAAAGGTCAACAAACCGGGGTACATGGTAAAAGCAGAGGAGGAGCTTAAGATAGGTTATTACAAGCCAATAGAAGTAACGCCGGTATTGAAGCCCTCAGAAGGAACAAGCCCTGCTGCCGGTGCAAAACCTGTTGAAGAAGCAGAACAGCAGTCCGCAGCAGAGTCTGCAGGAGCTACAGCCTGATGGTGTTTTAAATGGCAAAGAAAGAATCCAATAAAAAAGCAGTGGCTGCAGAGGCGCCAGCCCAAAAAAAGAAAAAGGACGTAGTCTCATATGAAGCCAAAGCTATGGAGGAGGCGAAGGCCAAGCCAAGACCTGAAAGATGGGCTGTTGCGCACGTATACTCATCCAAGAATGACACAATAATAACGCTTACCGACATATCCGGCAGCGAAACCATTGCCGTAGGGAGCGGTGGCATGATGGTCAATGCCGATTCCCAGGAAGGATCGCCTTATGCTGCAATGCAGGCAGCATACAAAGTCGCATCTGAAGCGAAGGATAAAGGCATAACCAACATCAACATAGAGATAAGGGCTCCCGGAGGACATAACTCCAAGACACCAGGCCCCGGCGCTCAGGCAGTAGTCAGAGTATTGGCAAGGAGCGGATTGAGAGTAAACAAGATAGAAGACGTAACTCCAATACCTACAGATACTACACGAAGGCCAGGAGGAAAGAGGGGAAGAAGAGTATAACATTTCTCTTCTTCATTTATTTTTCTTCTATTTTTCTATTTCTATTTTTTATTGTTTAAAACGAGGATACTCCATCCAAAATAATAAAATAAAAAATAAGATTGCGGAGAAGGCCATTTTCTCGTCCGCTACGGGAAGGTCGTCCCTCCCTAAATACATAATGTATAAAGTGATCAGGACACAGAGTCTTTCAAATCCTTTATTGCGCGCTCTTTTCCTTCGAAGCGCTCGAATTTCATGAATTTGCCCTTCTCCAATTCCTTGTAGTGCTCAAAGAAGTGCTTTATCTTGTTCTTGAGGAATTCAGGGACGTCATCTATGTCATTGAATTGAGCTGAAGACGGATCTACCTTTTCAACAGGCACTGCTATGACCTTATTGTCCGAGCCCTCTTCATCAGACATTATGGCTATGCCTATAGGCTTGCATTTTATGACCATGCCGCTGCCTATCGGTGTCTGGGTTACAACCAAAACATCGAGCGGATCGCCATCCTTTGCCTTTGTCTTCAATACAAATCCATAATTTGTTGGATAATTCATCGAAGTGAATAGAAACCTGTCGACGACAATGGTCTCTAGGTCTTCCTTGTATTCATATTTTATATTACTGCCCTGAGGAATTTCTATCATAGAATAGAATGTATTTGGATAGTCTTCTGTCTGTTTTTCAAAGTTCATTCAAACACCTTTGAAAAGGATAATAGTCTTGAGGATTAATGCAGATACCGATTTGCGTACCTTTGCACACTAATATTCGAGGTGATCTATCCGCAGGTTCCCCT
>JAKBRJ010000028.1 GCA_021834785.1 Microcaldota archaeon | reverse complement strand
CGCGCTTTTGGGATTTGAGTATGCGGTTCTCCAAGTCTATGCGGTCATGCTTCAGCCCTGTTTCTACCTCTATGGAGAGTCCTGCGGTCTCTATGTCCGGCGAGCTCCTTTTGCCTGGCCTGCTTTGCTCAAGTATTTTTATGCCCTTGGCTTTCAGAGCCTCGGCGACCTCGCGCTGCATGAAAGCATGCAGACCTGACAGGTTGCCTGTTTTTGCGTAGTAGACGATAATAGCCCTGCCGCCCTTGCTCATCCGAATGCGCCCAAAGGCATCGTTTGCGAGCAGTTTTGCGAGCTCGGCCTTCACTCCGAGCTTTGCCTTGTCCTTAGTTATCCCGAATTTTTCGGATATTATCCTGCCAATCTGCGATGCATAGGCTGGCTGTTCGGCCAATATTCCCTCTATTTCGCGCGCGAAGTCTATTGGTTTCTCCCCCCTCTCTGCCACACTCTCCTCTCCCCTGCGCTTTAGATATGTGGCCGGGCTGTCTCTCTCCCCGGAAGGGTTGTAGCAGTATAGCGGTATGAAGGAATGCATGTTCTGAAAGTTTGCGTCTATAAAATAATGGCTTGGCAGCGAGGTTGCAGTCCATGACAGGAATGTGCTTATGGAGCGCAATGCAGTAGTATCAGCCTGGCTCGTTGTCCTGAATGTGAACTGCGTGGCAAACTGGTTTCTTATATAGTCTGGAATGTCTGTATAGTTCTGAGTCACAGCCCAGAGCATGCCTTTGTCGCGGATCTCCCTGCTCATCTCCACCATGATTGTGTGGTACTTGCCGAAGCTGCTTCCTGTGAGCCTGTGCGCCTCGTCAACGCAGATGAGGGTGTAGCCGGCGCGGCGCGACTCCATTGCAGAGTATAACTGCCTGAGAACGAGCTCCGCGTAGAAGCTGCGGGCGTCGCTGTTGAGCTTGCTGAAGTCCAGCACCACGTCTTCGCTGCCTATGCTGAACGAGCCGGTTTTGTAGGCGAGCCTCTCCGCGTTTGTGGCTATGAAGACTAGCGCCGCCCTGCTGTTTGCGTCTTTGGCGGAGCGCAGAGTTTGTTGAGCGTTTGCAGTGAATTCACCCCAGCTTCCGCTCTGTTTGCACAGCCTGCCGAGCAGCGAGGGCGCGAGCCCAGCCTGGATGCCAACCGCAGTGACCGGGAATGCCACGAGGAAGGCGCTTGTGAACGCATCAGGGTTTGCGAACGGGTTTGGCAGGATGAGCGACGCGTCTGCTATCTTGTAGCCGAGCCTTAGGTACTCGTCGTTCGGCTTGAATGAGAAGATGATCTTGCGCTCCGGGAATATGCCCAGTAAATGGCGGGCCAGCTTGCTCTTTCCCTGGCCGCTAGTCCCTGCTGTAAGCACGTTCCTGTTCACCTTGCCAAGTATGTAGGCGCGGAGGTCGACCTTGAAAGGGATTATTGGATGAAGAGACGGGGTCTTGTCTTCGGTGGGCGATGCACGGCCCCTGCTTATTGACCATGCATGCTTTGATGGCACAGCGACGATCTCCTCCCTGACTTTTAGCGGGAAGGATGGCTTGTAAAGCCACATGGCCATGAAGAGCGCGGCTGTGATAAGGAAAACTATAGAGTACAACTCAAAGAAGGAGATACGGAAAAGGAAAAAGAAAGCAAGATAAAGTATCGGAGTTATCAGCATCGGGATGAATACAACTCCCAGTATTACCGCCAGCGCGCCCGGGCGCATCCAGAAGTGCCTGCGGCCGCGTATGTATTTTTCATAGGTTTTGCTGTTCAATATACCCATATTTATTGTTCTGCGTTTGTGCTTTTATTGTTTTGGGCACTTTAGATACCCCTTTGCACGCAAAAAACCATGCGGCGACTGGGCCCTACATTTCTTTAAAATTCTTGCCTTCAAATGCCTCACTTACCAAACATTCGTTGATGCTGCCATAATTTCGCAACAATCACGGAGCACTATATCCAGATGTCCATGCGCTTGTATAGATTACGTTGGTTGCGGTGCCGTCGTTGCCATTGCCGGAGTAGTCGTTTGTATCGCCGTTGAGCGGCCACCATCCAATTATGTTGTTTACGTCTATAGGTGCTCCGCCTATGCCCTCCTGGTAGAGAGCTGAGATTTCTGCTGCACTTAATGTTGTATTGTATAACTGCAGGTTGGCTATGGAACCGGCAAATGGGCTGCCCTTTCCGATACCGTCGCCAATTCCCATCAAACCTTGCGGTGACGGCAAATCTTCACAAGCGCATCCCCCACCGTTATTATATGCTCCGTTCACATAGATGTTTTGCGTTACTCCGTTGTAAGTCTCGGCTACAAAGTACCAAGTATTTGGCGTAACTACAATGCCGTTTGAATTTATTACTTTCCAGCTCCCTGCGCCACTTATGACGGTGTAAATATAGGCGTTGAAGTAACCACTGGAGTTGACGTCTACGTAGAAGTCGTTGTTGCCTCCAAGATTGTCGCCAGTAATCTTACTTCTGGCACAGCATGGGTATGATAGGATTGCAGGCTTCACCCAAACAACTACAGTGAGTGCCTCTGGTGCAAAGGAAGGAGCTGAGGAGACATTAACATATGATTTATTGTTAATCTGCGCCACATACTCGGGCAGCTCGCCACTGCACAATCCTTCAAGGTTTGTTGCTACAACACTCCTGAATACCTGGCATGAGCCAGGCCGTGCTCTAGGAGTAAAGTTCGATGAACTGAATACACCCAAAGAGAAAAGCGCGCCTAATACAATCGCAATAATCAGGATGGCCCATCCGTAGGTCATCAGGTATTCCATTGCTGACTGGGCTTGGGTTTTTGATGAAACTTTTTCTAAAAGTTTCACTTTTTGATTGAACTTTTTCCCAAAAAGTTTACTCTCTCTCTCTCTGGAGACGCGCGCGTTGTTGCTATACCTGAACCACATGTTCTCTTTAATGATTTGCTATGAATATAATAAAAATCCTTCTGTTTTGCATTATATGGGAAGCCTGGCATGTTAAGCCTTTTTCAAGCCCCTTTTTCTTGATAAAACTTCTTTTGGGCGAGATTGCCGTAGGCAATACTCCTGACTAAAAGAAGGTTTTGCCCGGAGCGAGCCGTTTAGTCTTGCGAAGCAAGACCGAGGGGGTGTGGTACACCCTACCCACACCCCCGAGCGGCGAGCAGAGGACACCACCCACGAGCCCAGGAGCTCGTGGTGGCCTGCGTTTAGCAGGTTCGGAGTGGAGCGAAGCGGAACGAACGAATGGGGTCCTCTGCTCGGCGTAGGCGAGCGAAGGGCACTAGCTTCTTGGCCAACCTTCTTTTTAAGAAGGTTGCGAGCTTCACAAAGAGGGGTGGCCGAGCGTAGCGAGGTCGGGGTGAATTTGTGAAGCGAGAAAGAGTTAGTTACTTGTATTTTATTATGTCGTCTTTCTTTAAGCCGGCCTGGTTTAGTATTGAGTGTAATGTTCCTTCTTTGAGTTCTCGATCATGAAGCGGTATTACGACCATGTGGCCGTTGCCATCTAAAAGTATCATGTGACTTCCTTTCTGATGGTCGAGGCGAAAGCCAAAATATTTGACAAGGATCTTCTCCAATGCCAAAGGCTTTATCACAAGCCTAGGCATATGCTTTCACTCTGAGGTCGAGTTTTTCAAAAGTAGCTTTTGATAGGTATTTTTTATAGGTGTCCGGCTTCGCCTTTATCGCGTCAAGCACATCTCCGACGCCTTCTTTTAATCGCTCCTCAAGAGTGCCTAGTGTTTTGGCCTGTTCCACTATGTGCAATTCCGGTATCTCTCCAATATACCATTTTTGGCTAATTGCAACAGCGGCTTTAAAGCCGTAAATTTCAAGTCTCATGTCATCAATATATTTACGCAATTCAAATTTAAATAATTATGTATGGGTTGGGTGTGTGCAGAGAGGGAAGGGTGAATTTGTGAAGCGAGAAAGAGATCATTCCTTTTTAATGTCAACAATATTTATGAGTGGATTGAAGTCGTTGTCTTTGGTATAAAGAGTCTCACCTTTTGCGTGGGCGGTTGCTGCAATTATTAGGTCCGCATCTGCCATAGTCTGTTTGCTTCGTTTAAGTTCCTGGTATAGTTTGGCATACGAGAGGATTACCTCATCGTCCATTTCATGAATATAGAACATGCGTTTCATGAAATTCATGCCTTCAACCATGCGTATTTCAGTCTCGAAACCGCGCACTATTTCAAGAACGCTTATAGTTGATACTGCTGCGTATTGGTATTTTCTTCTACCGCGTATTATGTCTACGACTATACTTGTGTCCAGTATCATTAGGTCAACCAATTTTGAAGTTTGAGTGAAACTCCTTTACACTTTTCTCGATGTTCTTTATCTCGGATTTTGTAAGGAATTTCATAAATTCCTTGTATGCTTTAAGTCCCTCTGTTTTTCTGGCTTCGGATATGCTCATGCTCCTCATTGGTGTTACCATTTCTTCCTCTTCCATGATTTCTATTTTGGTCATAATATCATTTTGTTGTGTTACTATTAAAGACTTTTCATTTGGTTTAGGTTAGGTGTGTGCAGAGAGGGAAGGTTTTCATTCAATCAAACACCCAGTATGTCTGTTGTCCGTATCTCTCGAAATGACCCTCTTTTTGCTGAACTGCAAAGCTCTTTTAATTACCCAATAACTCTGTTTTATGTCGATTTTCATGTTCTCACCATTTAGTATGATACTCTAAATTTTATCTGCCCTCTTTCTGCTGCAAGTGCAACATCGGGTTTTAGGTTTATTTTCCTGAAATTGCCACCTCTGCCTGTTCTCTCTAGTATAGTATCTATTAATTTTGCATTTTCTAACCTTGTTACCAGGTGGCTGCTACGAGAGGCCTCAAGACGTAATGCTTCGGATACTTCTCTTATGGCGATACTTTCTTTGCTCTTTTTGTACCGCTCTACTAAGAATAACATAATCCTTTGTTCTGGTTCGGACATTTTGGCTATGTAGTCTGAATAAGATTGCTTGTTGATTTCGTTACGTATTTCATAGATAGATTTCTCATCTGTTTTTCCTCTCTGAATTGCGCTCCGAGCTAGGTATAATGCGTCTCTTGCGCTGGCTTTCTGATCTAAAAATAAGGATGAAATAAGTCGTAGTGAACTGTCAGGAAACGATGCACCAGATAGATGTATTCTCTGGGTTAGGATATTGTATAGTGCCTTTCTATCATATGTTTCAAAATCTATAGGTAGAAAATTCAATGACCTTACATAATCTTCATTCATTGGTTTGGTTTCTCCTTTATCAGAAAGTTTCTCAAATAAATCAAATACGTGAGTAGTAACGAAGATGGGACTTTGAACCTCCCTATAAATTGAACATAATAAATCTAGCAAAACTGCATGTTCTGGTATTGTTGAGATGTCATCAATAAATATTATAGGTCTGCGTTTTTGCAGAATTGGTATCACGTGATTCATAACTTGTAATGCTGTTTCTCGCGCTAGTGGTTTTATTCCACCTAGTTCTGCTATCACATCTTTGATGTTCTTAGTGCCATGCCCTTTAATTGTTACGAATAGATCAGGGTCGTTGTATTCACGTATCACATACTGCATAACTGACGTTTTGCCGGATCCCGTAAATCCTCTTAATACTAAGTTATCTGCAAGTTTCTGTTTTTTATATAAGTCTATGGTTGTTTTTAGACGTTCTATCTGTTGTGTCCTTCCGGGCATTACTGGCGGAACGAAATTCTCGAAAAAGACAGAGAGATCAATTTCTTTAGGTCGTGTCCCTTTTAGAGTTGCCCATGGCTTTGGTAGCTTATGTTTATGGTTGGTTTTCTTTTGCTGTTTTGTTTGTGGACTTTTAAACTTAACCTTCTTAGTTGATTTGATTTTCTTGTTCATATATATCCACTTGTTCCAGTTGTAGACTTACTAAGAAAACTTAAGCTTAAATACCTTTGCCCGTTTACGTTATTAGCGGAAGTGGAATGTGAATAGTTTGAAAACAAGTGGAAACCGTAGTTTGTCGTCTATAAAATTGCCGTGCATAGTCTGAAAACAAGTGGAAACTTAGACTTGTAAATTTGCCTATTCACATATTGTGAAGGGTTTTAAAAACAAGTGGAAACCTATATTATGGGTTAAATTTGAGTGTGTGTGCACACTTTAAAAGACAAGTGGAAAACCCATCAGCTATATAAATACATACAATTCAAGCTTATTCATGTAACAAATTAAAAAATTTAAAATATTATGCCTTTATGGTTAGTTAATAATAAATTAAAAATTAAGTTATAATTAAGTATTGTGTTTTCTTTTTACTCTCAGTAAATCGAGTTGGACTTGTAAATTTGCCTATTCACACGCGCCCTCCTCTGCAACACGTCTAAGAAAATTGAGATTCTATCATATCCAGCCCTCTACCCACTTTTTCATTACAGACCTGTCCTCATCAACGAATGGCAGGTTGATATAATGCTCCGTGCTTGTCAGGGTGTTGTGCCCCTGGCTTTGGACCACGTTAACCTGCCTTTCCGGGTAGCAGAACATGAGCCAGCTTTCCCAGGTTTTCCTGGTGGTTTTCGCGGATAAACCTACCTGGTCGAGCCCTGCCTTCATCGCCCACCTTTTCAGGTTGGCGTTAAAAGTGGCCTTGCCTGGCAGTTTGGCACCCTTCAGGAAAAGAGGTATAACCTGCTGGCCGTAGTTTGAGAGCCTTATCCAGCGTTCCATTTGTTTGGCCTTGACCTTCAGACTTGGGGTGTGTATAAACTTGCCATCCAGCCATTCCTGGTGGTTTTGGAACCTGCGTGCTTCAACATAGCGCATGCCTGTTAAAAGCAGTCCGTCCAGCATTATGGCCTGGGCGGGTTGCAGAACCAATCTAATGGCCTCATACTCCGCAGGTCGCAGTATGCGAACCTGGGACTTGCCAAAAACCTTCAAAATAGCTTGCATACCTTTTATTAGAAAGGTATGTATATTAATAACGCGTGTTTTGAAGCACATCTAAAGTACATGCAAAAAAGAGTTTATAGTGTTCTTTAAGTGCCCTTCCTGCATACCTTTTAGGCATAAAAGGTATGTATTATATATGCAGGATATGCAGGATTGATAGTACGACAAAAACCACAATAACGAGCACCGCTACTGCCAAAACAATCTCCTTCGCCTCCTTTATCTTTCTACTAACCCCCATAATATCATCCTTTGAGCACGCTGTCAAACTCTCCCAGAGTCACAACCTCCAACCTATCGGAGCTGAATTTTTTATACCTGTCTATCAGGTCTTCGTTTGGCACTACTATTATCACGCGCTTTTGGGATTTGAGTATGCGGTTCTCCAAGTCTATGCGGTCATGCTTCAGCCCTGTTTCTACCTCTATGGAGAGTCCTGCGGTCTCTATGTCCGGCGAGCTCCTTTTGCCTGGCCTGCTTTG
>JAKBRJ010000027.1 GCA_021834785.1 Microcaldota archaeon | reverse complement strand
TCCGGAAAGTTCATCCTGGTACAGGCCAGTCTGGGCCATGTGCGTGAGCTGGGAGAAAAGGACAATGGCCGGATTCGAAGAGTTGAGCCCTTCAGATATCGAGCCGTTGGATTCGAAGTATGAATATGCAGAAGCGAGGCTGGAATTAAGCGCAGAAGGCGATTCATTGAGCAGCGTGCTTTCGTAGTTCTTCGAGCCCGTGACCTCAAGATATCGCGAGTAGGGTTCTGTCACGTAAGCGTTTCTTGTGCTGAATGTGTAAGGGTCTATGGTGTCAAGATAAGTGGCAGTGCCTGAGCTGTAGTTGAATTCGCTTATCAGGGTAATGGCCATTATGTTCGGAGTTGTATTCGCAACCTGCTGTATGGTAATGGGCGCAATGTACGGCGACCTGAGAAATACGGCAAATAAAAGGATTATTATAAGGACGTAAACCATGCGCCTGTACATGGTCTTGTGGTTTGCCGGTACCATGCGGTAAGGTATGTCCTTGCGGTAGGGCTTGCTCAGTCCCTTCTGCTTGACAAGCATGTAATGCCCGAACATGAGTATTGCGAGCAGTATCGGCACTATTGCTATGTGCCAGCTGAGAACCGCAGCCATGTTCAGCGGGTTTATCCAGTAGCCGAGCCCCATGCCGTTCCAGAGGTCGGCTCCTGCCTTTGCATTCCATTGGGAGACAAAGCCGCCTTGTACTCCTATGCCGAATGCGTATTCAAGGAATACCAGGAAAAGCATAAGGCTTCCAAGCACCCATACGAGCTTCTTCTTTTTGAAAGACGAAGTGGCGAACTGCACTAAGAGGTGCACGAATATCAGGGTTACGAACGCTTCGGCAGCCCAGAGGTGTATGCTCCTGAAGAAAGTTCCGACAGTTGTAAGGTTCCACCAATATGGCCCGAATATGACCATAACTATTCCGGTTACTGCCAGCACCCCGAACAGCTCGAGCAGGTATATGCCTATTGTGAAAAAGAAATTGTTTCCGTATGACGGGACATCCTTTATATAGAAGAATTCTACAAGGGATTTGACGCTGTCAAGCATTCCCCGAAGGCCTTTGCCTTCGCTTTCGCCATCAGCATCTTGGTAATCCTGGCTTGTAGTATCAATGCTGCCGGGCAATGAAGGCACCTATACAACAGATAAGCTTCGTAAAAATCTAAAAATGATAGCTTGAATTGCTGCAAGCAGGTATAATGCAGTATATCATGTGGCAAAGCTTCAAATGCCATCCCAAAAGGAAAATACGCAAAAATGCTGCATAACATATACCATTAAATAAATGCGATTGGATTTCGTATTGGATTAATGAGATGATAAAATGGTTTTCATTGACGACTTGGCATTGGAGCTCTTCATGCTCGCGCTTGCGGGCATAGTATCTTTGTACACTACGGCTTCTGCTTACAGGTACTATAAGGCCAACGGTGTCAAGGGCATAAAAGAATCCATGAGGCCGGGGGCAGTGCCTCTAGGGCTTCTGGGCATAATGATGCTCATACTGGGCCTATTCGGAGAAATGACATGGCCGCTCCCCGGAAGCTACAACACTCTTTTCTACGATCCTTTTCTGCTGATAGGCATAGCAATAACCGGCATATCAATAGCTTTGTGGTTCAGGCAGAACATGCAGTACGTTGGCATATTCGCCCTATTCTCCGGGCTTCTCGCAATATACTACGGCTTCAGCGCTTACTTCATAAAGATGACATCCAGCCCTATTGCCATGCTCGGGCTTTACATAGGTTTCGGCTTGGCGGGCGTGTTTACATATCCGGCAACGCTCATATACGACAGGCTGCCAGCCAAGAGCAAGGCATCCAACACCTACACTACATTGCTTGTACTGTTCTGGATATTCCTTCTGCTCGCTTCGCTTCTTGCGATAGTAGTCGGAGTAGCGGCAGTCCCGCAGCACTTGCTCTCGCCCCCATGATTCGGCTTGCCTTTTTGGCAGCCTGGGGCCGAGCATAAAGAATTATTGCATGGTTGTTCTAGGCCATTTTAATTTACAGGAAGCAGAAGCAGCATAGCTTAGTTTCAATTTGCGTCAGCGTTTCTTCGTTATTCTTAAGTCAATGAAATCCTTCACCATTTGAGCCTGGCCTCTGTATGTAATGGCGTACAGCAGTGTCTTCCTCACGCTGTTGCCACTCTTGGAATAAAGCAGCAATATCATATCGTTTCCAGAAATAAACTTTCCAGCAGGCGGGGTGTATTTTTTGGAGTGCAGATATCTAACGATGCTTACTGTCCTTTTGGAGCCCCTGGTTTTTCTTGTCAAATATGCAACCGTGAAGAACATCGCCGAGCTCTCAAAGATGTTGTTGACAAGATCCTGCACTTCATCTTGCTTTAAGTCGTATGGCTTAAGCATGTCCCACAGCTTGCCAGGGTCGTAGAACTTGAACTTGGTGTGCTGCACATGGTGGAAGAAGCCGTGTGCTATCAGAGCGCTCAGGCTTATTCTCTCACTACCTTTCAGGTAGCTAGGATTTAGGGTTATCAATCCGTTTTCATATTCTTCAGCATCATTGATTTTGTTCGAGATGCGCACCTGCGGCATAGTGTGCTTCACATTAACCAAAGAGCGCAAGAACCTGTCTATATTTTGCATCTCATTAATGAGGTGCCTTTCATCAACCAAATGAATCCCATATGTCAATTGTAAATACCCTACAGAAGGTTATAAACTTTATTTTTATAAAGCCAAATGGTGCGCGATAATGATCGGGGCTGCAAAAATAACGGCGGATTACGATATCTTTATTTCACCGCAATTTCGCTTTTTTGCAGTTTCTATACAATTCTATGTTGGCGTTGAAGCTTTCTAACGCTTTTAGTCGCAGAATGAGTTAAAATGGAAAAGCCTTCGATTTATATGAAGTTTTATAATAACATAAATCGATAATTTATTGCAAAGCTTTTCGGCACTGCTATGATTTTTAATGGTGAATCAATTGGAAACTATCGATTTAGAAACAAGATTCAAAATCATCAGTAAAACATTTTCTATGCTTGAGCAATATTTCGCGCATTGGAACTACGTTCCAAATGTGTCTATAAACAAACTCCATAAAAAGTATGTAAAAGATTTACTTACTACCAACAACAGATATAAATTCGGTTTATTGATGTGCAAGCTGCTCGCAGAATTAAGAAATGGGCACACATTCTATTACGATAGGCAATTGCACAACAAGGCAGGAAGGAGCTTGGGCTTCTATGCTTTTTATCACGAGAAAGAAAAGAAATGGGTCGTATTAAGCAGCACAATCAATAAAGTAAAAATCGGGGATATAATATTGAAAATAAATGGTGAACCTACAGAAAAATTTTTTCTTGCCGCTTCGAAATATATATCAGGTTCCAGCGAACTAGAAATAAGGAACAAGCTATTCAAAGCATCATTTTTGTTTCCCAAAAAATTAAAGATAACGACAGACATTGGAACTTTTGCGATAAATAAGAGACCTGTAAAATTTCGTGCCATTAAGCCAGAGCCAGTTTTCAAATTAATAGATCCGAAAACCTGCTATGTAAAACTTCCAAGTTTTGCCAAAAGCGAATATGCCGACCATGCAGTTGAATTCTTGAAGAAACATCGTAACTGTGAATCCATTATAGTAGATTTAAGAAACAATGAAGGCGGCAACACTCCGGCAAACTTGATCAGTGCCTTGATGAATAGGAAGTATAGAAGATTTACGTACAAAGAAGCAATACAAGAGCAGATTTCATACATCTTAGATTCAACCTATGTCAAACGCAATAAAATAAAGACAAGGTATAAACTACAAAGGTCCAAGTGGGTGGCACCATTTAAAAGCGCTTACAGTGGCAAGGTGTTCATTCTTGTGAATCAATTCACTTTCTCTGCAGGGGAAGACTTTTCCTTTCCGTTCAAAGACAATGGCCGCGCCACGCTTATCGGCATTAAAACTGCCGGAACAAACGGTAGCACATTGATTAGGGATTTCGGAGATGGCATATATTTGGGCATGGGAGTAGTTCAGGCCATCTATCCTAGCGGAGCAAGGTTCGAAGGAATTGGGATAAAGCCCGATATAGAAGTTTATCCAGCAATAAGCGACATAAAACAAGGCAAAGACTGCATGCTGGAAAAAGCCATATTTTTAGCCAAGAAAGGCTAAATCCATGATTTACTAATACCCTTAAAGCATAAGTGCGACTTCCTGGATTTGAACTGCCGCATTTGCATATTTATAATTGGCACAAAGCCGCGCGAAGTCCTGTAGTTGTGCCTGTATCTCAGTTATTGAGCTACTAATGCTGCAGCTAAGCTAAAACAAGTTTTCTAAAATAAAGTTCAGGTTGCTCTGAAAAATTTCATCGCTGCCTGCCCTTGCGTATAGGCCGGCTCTCGTTGCAATCTCGTTTTTCTTTAAACCATAAATTTCTATACAGCTTTTTATGTCTTCTATGTCGGCTTCATCGCACCTGCTGATTTTCGAACACACTATATCAACCGGGTTCAATACCTTAATTCTTATATTTTCGAAATTGGACTTGTAATCGCTTGCAATGCTCAAGTAATCTTCGGGCAAGACTTCTGTGAAAACGGTGTTGTTTGGGTAATAATCGATTGCCACTCCTGGGCTTATCGCCTTGTACAACCTTACAAATTCTTCGTAATCCTTCTTTTCCGGTATGTTGAAATCTATGTCTTTTGTAGAAGCCTTTATGCCTAGCATGGTCATGGCAGTGCCTCCAACTGCGACAAGCAGTATTTTATGAGGCAACCGCTCATCGAACACGTACAAAATCGACAATAAGCCAGTTTTCGAAACTCTTGTCATCGAATCAACAGTATTGCTCAATGTACTTTTTAATAAGGTTCTTATCATAAATCCTTGGCTTCTTATCCTGTATTGTCTTTACAAGCATTTCAATTCCCTGCCAATCCCCGCTAATGTAAAAATCTTTTAGGGATTCAAGCATGCCTTTCAATGTGCCTAGCTCATCATGCCTCTTGAACAGGTAATATAAGTAAGAGATATTCAGCCGGCTGCGATTCTTGTACAGCAGAACTATCGCTCCGTATCTAATCCTCGCTTCTTCGCTTGCGGACATCAGGAATATAACATCTTCAAGTGCGATTTTAGTTCCGGATTCAATATCCTCATATAATGCGTATCCGAACCTGTTATAATTGTAAGCGAGCTGCGCCCTCGTCAATTTCTCAGGGAATCTTTCCTGATTTATTCGATTTCCGTCGAGCTTGTACTTTCTGACAATTTCCCAAAAGCCCTCGCTATTGTAAAATATGCTCTTATCCCCTATAAGCTCCTTAATTCTGTTCAATTCGTTGCCCTCAAGCATTGACGAAAGTTCAAGCGGAGTAAGTACTATCTGGTCTATCTTGGAATTATGCATAGATTCCACGCTTGATATTGCAGCAGCAAGCTTTCCGTCCTGATCGTGCGATCCGGCAACGATTAAAATTTCCATTCTGCCTATTTTGATATATTCCTTGTATCTCAATATGCAAATGGTTATGATATCGAATCCCAAAGCAAGCTCCAAGAGCGCATTGGCCATTTCACTGCCAATATCCGTGCCCGAGGCCTTCATGCTTTCTGCCTCGCCAATGTAATAAATTGAGAAGGGATTATCAAGCGCCAGCCTTACCAATCGATTGTTGCCTTCTTTGATTATCGACACCACTCCCTTCTTTTCCAATCCCATTATGGCATTATATACGTTCGGATAATAAGTGTTCCCGTATTTTTTGCCCATGGCGTTCACCATGCTAAGTATATTGCCTCCGTAGCCAAGCTCTTCGGAAAGATAGCTCAATACCTTTCTTTCTTCATTGTTCATCGTGATTCCATTTATATATATTTTACTATAATATTATAGTAATTTAAATATATATAGCTTTAGTTTGCTGTCTCAATCAAGCACTTGCTCATGAGCAATTGTACTGTATTAAAAACAAGTGCGATCGCCGGGATTTGAACCCGGGTTTTTGCCTTGGAGGGGCAAAGTCCTACCAGGCTAGACTACGATCGCCTATTTACAATAGGGTATTCAAGAATAAGTTTTATTGATAAGCTTAAAATGGCTTTCTGTAAAACGCAAAAAAAGAGAAAACAAAAAATAATAAACAAAGCTGAAATGATGAGGGTGAATGGTGCCGCAATCGCGGCACCGTATTTGCTAGCTCAGATTCATTCCTTTGCAGCTATTACGACTGCGGCTGGGCCGAATCTAATCTGCTTTTTCTTCCTTATCGCGTTCGCCTTTTTCACCATGCGTATTGTGCTCTGCGCTATCGCGTTGGATATCGCTGCCTTTGTATTCTGGTCCGGTTCCTCTTTTATTATTGCTGCAATCATGGCCCCAAGGTCCACGGTTGCCTGCAGTTCGCTTGCAAAGGACTGCTCCAGTTGCTGCTCGTCGCATATTTCATCTGCGAGCTGTTTTATGCTATCCCCCAGTTCTTGTACCCCACGTTTTTGTTTGGACTCCATATGGAATCAACTTCGCTTCTCGCTACATAATTATTTGGATTTTGTTATATTTATTGGTTTTGTGGAACTTTCTAATAAGAATTTAGAAATAATGCCAAAATCCATGGAAAAAATTTGGAGATCAATTATTTTGTCGAAGAAAAACAAAAAGGAAAGCAAAACGCCTAGCTTATCGTTATTATGGCGTTGGCGCTGTAGCCGTCAAACGATGCGGTAACCTTTACGGTTCCTGCATGTGCCGCATAAATGGTGTCCGTGGCTTCTCCTGAAGAGCCAGTGAAGCCCTCGGCGTTTTCAAGCCTGGCGTCGGTATTGTTTAGCGTATAGTTTATGGTTATGTCATGGGTAGGCACTCCTACAAAATAAAAAGTGCTGTTTATGCTGTAATCCTGCCCTACTGCAACGGTTGCCGCAGCCGGGCTTATTTCCATCTTTGTAGGCCTGACTGTTATGTTTTGGTCGAATGTGTCGTATATCGCCCCCTTGTAAATCTGCATTGGGGGATCGGCGCACGTTCCGTTGAATTCTCCATACTTGCTCAATCCGCAGTTATACTCTTTTATATAGACATTTGCCTTGAGGTGGTTGCCGAAACTGTCTGGCATCTGGGCTGAGCATACATAAGTAGCTCCAGGATTGACGAACGAGGGCGAGCATGCCGAACTGTAATTGCTAGCGCCTACTCCGACGACCATCACAGGATCCTCTATTGGGTAGTACTCAGGATTTTCAAGCATAAGGCTTACATTTGCGGTATTCTTCGAAGCAGGGCTAATCGCAACGTTATAGTTCGAGCATGATACTCCTACTACGAAATCGCAATTGTTTGGAGGTACTGACATGGGCACTATGAGGTAAAAATAAAGCATTCCGACCGCCGCTACTATTATGAGTATCGCCCACCCATAAGTTATCAGATATTCCAATGCGCTTTGACCCTTATAACTGGGTCCATGCCCACCACCCACTGCACCACCATTATAAACATTTCTTTTTTCAGATATATTAACCTTTTGCCGGTACGCCATAAATACAAGAGGCAAACAAGTTTATTATGCTTTATGTAGATTCC
>JAKBRJ010000026.1 GCA_021834785.1 Microcaldota archaeon | reverse complement strand
AAAATGCCGGTTAAAATCTTGTTGAAAAGCTGTTTTCCTTTAGATTTATCAATTCTTATTATTATCTGACCATCTGCTATATTCATATTTTTAGCTAATCTACCAGCAACAAAATTATATAATTTGTCTTTATTTTTTTGTAAATATCCACTATAAACTCTTTTCTTCTCAAGAATCATGTATACTATTCTTCCGTTTGTTGGTTCAAGTTGTTTGAGGAGATGTAACCTAAGTTCAGTAGAAGAAGAATTAGCTTTTATCTCCGATGCGCCTTTTAATTCCCGTTTGAATTTGTTTCTACGCATATTTTTTATAATGCGGTCAAGTTTTTTAGGTTCATCTATAATTAAGGCAGCCAAAATTAAATATTTTGAAGATTTGGAAGTTAGACCTAAATCCCCACTTTCGTCTATGAAGATATATTTTACCATATAACTTATTTTATAGATAATTGAGTATTTAACTCTTAAGAATATTTTCATATTATTGTTAAATTTTTACTAATAAATTCCCTTTTCTGCTATAAATGAGATGCCTAAAGCGCGTGCATATAATATTTATAAACCTTTACATCGATAATTAATCTAGGCGCGACTATGTCTAACGTTAAACTAATCGGGGGGATGCTTCTTGCATCTATGCTCGTTGTAATGCTTGGTGCCAGCACATCGTATGCTGGATCTTTTCAAAGTCCATTGACGTCATTCCTGCTTTCATACAATATCTCGGCAGCCACTATTGCATCATCCGGTTTTACCAACATAACGAGCAATGGCAATACATATGTGCTCATGCAGATAAGCCCTGGAAAGGAGATGGTAATCAATTCTACTCACGGATATTCGATAATGACAAACGCTACGCTGATAGCTAAGGTAACGAATCCTTATCTCTCAGAAAAATATTATCCCAATGCATCAGTACTTGACTCCTTAAACGCAACATTCTACAAATATAAAGATGCGGCTGCGCCGCCGTTGGCAGACTGCCTCGTCGAAACAGGGCTTAACCAATATACGTTTTCGATACAGAACAATGGATATTCATGCCAGACAGTTCCGGTATGCTACAGCGTATTGGGCCAATTAGGAGGGCCGTCCAGCGTATTCGGGCAGGCTATAATGAACTTCTCTACCGAATACGCATTTCTGAACGGCAGCTACAACGATTTCATTAATGCATACTCTACGCTTAATGCGAGCGATTTCAAGTCCAACCTTAACATAATGTCAAGCGCGATAAGCGGCATGTCTACTGCAGCGTCGCAGCTTCCCCTAAACAACCTTTTCCCTCCTCCAGGGACTGCGCTATCGCAGCTTAGCAATTGCGCGCAATACGTCCCAGGGCAGGGTCCATCATACTGCAACTACATAGGTTATTGCGAATATACTACGTTTAATTCAAGCATACTGGGTACACTGGGCGCGCAGGTCAATTCCCTTAAAAATCTTCCGGTTTCCACTGCGTCGCAGGTAAACCAGTACGATGTAAATGCGTCCAATACTGCAACTGCATATGTAGAACCTGTGATAATAGCGAGGAACACTACAGAATACCAAAAATTGCTGACGTCATTTTATCCTGAATACAATGCGAGCGTAGCAAACTCTACGATGCTGCTTTCAAGATACGACAACAGCTCTCTCAATCGTTCGCTTTCGATAATGGAATCCGAATTCTCATTGGTAAAAAGCAAGGGCATAAACCAGAACATAACAAGAGCATCTGATACGCTCAACGGTGCGCTGCAGAATCTTTCATCAACATATGCAGCCGTATCGCCAAAATACCTTCTAATATACAACAAGGCGCTTAACGATACAGTACAGCTGCTATACAGGCAGCTCAACTTCAGGCAGGTGCCCAAAAGCCTTGCGCTGCTTTCGGTGCAGCAGGAGCGCATCAACAACATGTTGAATGGCAGGGTAACGTCAAACGACCTTACGCCAATAAGCGTTATGCTCGCCAATGTAAGCTCAAAAGTGGGTGCATTCGGATCCCCATTGTCATTGCCTGCTTTTGTAAAATCGCTTGACGGGGGGTTCGTAAACTCGATGCTTTTCGGATCTGGGGCTTCTATTCCATCGAAGATTGCATCTGCGCCTTTATATGCTGCTTTGATATCGTTCATCATAGGCATAGCGATACTGCTTGCAGTGTATGGAACAACATATGCAAGGCTTAAGAGGAAGAAGAAAATAAAAATGCATGCAAAAGCAAAGAAGGCATGGATGATGCTTTTTGCGGGCATATTCATATTGGTATTAATATACACGCTTGCAACATATGCGATAGCCGGAAGCGCCAATGCATTCCTGCCTATCAGTGGGTTTATGGCAGCCTCTAATTCTGGCAACGTTATAGCCATAGTGGTAAACCAGTCTGGTGCAGCCAATAGCTCTATAGTGGGATGCGCAAGCGCATTGCAAGCTACTATGTCGGGCTTGGGAAAGAAGGTAAGTGTTGTGTCATTGGATAATTATTCGTGCACTATAGCTAATTCGACCGCCAGCATAGACGGCCCTGCATGCTATAACAGGATATTGGGCTCCAACGAGCCTATGGTACTGCTAAGCCCAGGCTCAAATTCATCTATAGTATACAAGGGCATGTACGGAACGGTATTGTATGCTAACGGACAGGCTGCATCCGGTGCATCATGCTACCTTAATAAAATATTTCAGCAGGAGTTGAAGTGATCCTATGGCTGCATCAAAAGGGATGAAAAGAAGCAATGGCGCTCAGCGGGCGCCAAAACCCGCAAAGGCTGCAAATCAAAAGCATAAACCCGCAAATGCAAAAGTCCAAAATGCAACAGAACCTGAAAAGTCAAACATCAAATATATCGCAGCATTCGGCATAATCATAATAGTGCTGGCTTTCTCAGGTGCGATAGTCTACGGCGTAAGCAATTCCAGCGCCCAGACGCCATTCGCGACATTCCAGAAAAATTTCAATACTGCTAATGCTGTAAACATATACATAGTCGGAAACAATGGCACTGCAATAAGCAGCACATCGGGATGTGCGACTGCGATAATACAAACTATAGAGTTCAATGCAACGCATCATAGGAACCCGGGCACCATAAGCTTCTTTGCATTGAACCAGACCGGGTGTGTATACTTATCAGGATTGGGCCAAGCCGCTAAGAACTACACATACGCATCAGCGTCCGCATGCATAAAGCAGAGTTCGTCTAAACCAAGCATATTCATAAACTACAGCATCAGCAATAGCACTGTGATAAAACCAGATGCATTCTACCTATCTGGAGATGCGAGATACCTCGCCGAATGCGGGATAGCGAGCGAGATTTCATAAAATTTGCCTTTTTCTTGTCAATAGTGCAAACTCGCACGCCTTTATCCTGTTCTGAATAGCGCGTTTCTATGGCGCAAAGAGGATGTATTCTGAATTTACCTAATTAAAATCTTTTTATCCTTTAGGATAAACTTTTATATCTTATTATCCTAATATATTAGGATAATATATAATATTATCTTGCAAAAAATAGGATGTTCTGAATGCAAATAGGCAATGCAGTATACAGGCATGTGCTGGAAGCCGAGCTTGCACGCCCTAAGGGTCATTTCACTGAAAACGGCATTGCCAGGGACCTTTCTATCTCCCCCAATACCGTTAGCATAGCGATAAAAAGGCTTCTTGATATAGGCGCTGCGGCGATGTACCGAAGGCATTTTGAAATACTAAGTTTTGACAAGGCGCTTGCCTATTGGGCCGCAACTAGAAAATTCGGTAAGGACATAGTCTATTCTACATACGTCAACAAGCCTGCAAAAGCGATAGAACAAAGCCTGCCCGGGGAAACGGCATACACCTCATACACTGGATATGCAAACCTATTCGGAAATGACGCTGCAGATTATGGAGAAGTATATGTGTATGCTACTGATGTAGGGCTTTCTGATATAAAATCAAGGTTTGAAAAGAATCTGTTCGCGCCAAGGTCAAAATACGCCAACTTGGTGGTCCTTAAGCCAGATAAAGTGCTTTATGTTATGATAAAGGAAAATTCCTTAAACAAGTCTACCGTTCCAAAGACGCAGTTATATGCGGATTTATGGAACATCAGCGAATGGAATGCATACGAGTTTGTAAAGAAGCTCAAGAAAACGATAGATGACGAATATGCCAAGAACCTATTACAATTATCTAGAAACTGATAAAAGCCGCGACATGCTAAGCAGAATAACGGGCAAGGTGGATTTTGTGCTTATCGGAGGATGGGCAGTCAACCTATATGTGGATATTCAAAGAAGCAAGGACATAGATATTGCAATAAGCCCGGAGCAACTGGAATATTTCAGGAAGTATGGCGTACATGATTACGGGATTAGCGTGAAATACTCCGTAATAAATGATGTGAGCATTGATCTTTTTATCAACGGGATTTCGGACAAGGAGCTCACAATACCCATAAATGAGATATTTAAGCACAGCGTTATAATGCGCGGCATGAAGGTAGTAGATAAAAATATGCTCTTGCTGCTCAAGCTTTGCGGTTATTTCAGGGAAGACACCATAAAATTGGACAAGGACATAATCGATGTTGTTTCATTGCTCTTTTATGCTGGACTTGACATTAATCAAATCAGAGATTACATCGATAAATATAAAATAGACGAAAGGAGAGGCCATACTGGCATGCTAGAATATCTGGATAAAAGCGAACGCTTATGGGAATTTATATCCAATACGAAGGCCGAATACATAAAGTTTAAAACCGGTGTGAAAAAGGAGATAAATTCGGTTTTCAATAAAAGATAGTACGCATTTATCCTGTTCCGAATGGCGCGTTTCTATGGCGCAAAGAGGATGTATGCCGCATAAAGAATTCTCAAAAGATTAGTGCAAGCCAGGATTTTCCTCATGGCTTATACTTCAGCATCGCAGCAACGCCTCCGAAACCCAACAGAAGCTCCTTTCCGTATTGGCTGTCGGAGGCTATGAAAGAGACGTCGACCCCGTTTTTGTCAGCCATCTCTATCAATTCCTCTATTGCATCGGCCTCACTGGTTATAGATAAGGTTCCGCCGCATTCGTGCTTCTGCGACCTTTCGTTGCCGTGTTCCAGCCTGGTGAATTCCGTGTTGCATGAGCTGCATTTGTAGGATACGTTGTACAGCTCTGCATCCTCGCTTATTATCAGCTTTACCACATTGTTCGACATAAGGGCTTTCTTTACCTTTTCGTATCCCGAAAGTGCAAGGTTTCCGTGCGCAAGCTCATTGAGGAAGCGCTCCATCGTCTTCCTCTCCTGTATTGCCTGCTGCTCTACGAGCACCTCCTTGGCCTTTTCGAGAAGTTCATTCACGCCCATATTCTCATCCGTATATCCGGTGTCGAAAATACCGAGTACCTTTATCTGGTAATTGAGGTTCTTCGACTTTATGAAATTCTCCTTTGCTGGCCCAGGGCCGCCCACTACCAAACCCTTAGGTTTGAATGCATACTTTGCGAACAGGTCGTTTATGGCGCTTGCTACATTTTTATAGTAATCATCAATGCTCTCTTCTATTGCCCGCGAGTACCTTTGGGCTGACTGCCCTCCTTTATTTACCTTCGAATGTGCGAACGATTTTATCTTTTTATCAACTAGGACCTGGGTGCCCTTGAGCAGCGCTACGGTAGCATCCCTTCCATCCATGACGAGAAGCCCGTACATATCCTTGGCTTCGAGCATTGATTCTATGGGCTCTAGAAGGAATGTCGAATCGCACCTGTATATGTTTGCCTTTATCGGCTGCGGCGGCTCCATTGAAAAGAGCTGAATATTGGGCTTAGACTGCTCGTTTGATATGTTGCCGCAGAATACGGCCAATCCGTTCTTCGGAGGCGTCTTGTAAAGCTTTATGTACTGTATTATCTTCTCTATGGCTCCCTGGACATTAAGCTTTGTGGTCTTTGACTTTATGTTGGATGCCTGCCCGTGCTCGTCGCGCAACTTTCCTATTTCGTCGGCTATCGGATACCCTGGTGGCATATAGATGCTTATAAGCTCTGTTCCAGATCCCCTTACGGATCCTAGCCTCTTTATCTCCCTTTTAATATCATACTCCTTTTTCATTTTAATCATTCAAATAAATATTGTACCATCATGCAAGCGCGAAATACAAAAATATAAAACTATCGTGCAATAATTGGATTACACTTTATAAATCCTTTTGCATATGCCCCGCTATGCCTTCAGTTTTTCAATGCGATCCTTACCCATATAAGGCACCAGCACCTTTGGCACAGTTATGCTTCCATCATCATTCGAATAGTTTTCAACTATGGCGGTTATGGCTCTTTCTATCGGCAATCCGGTGCCGTTGAGCGTATGGACATATTTTCTTTCGTTTCCTTCATCATATCGTATATCCAGCCTTAAACTCTGCCAATCTGTGCAATTGGAATGCGATTGTAATTCCCTGTAATCCTTCTGCCCTGGCATATATACTTCAACATCGTAGGTTTTTGCCACTTGGGCGCCTATGTCTCCAGTGCACAATATTACAACATGATATGGTATCTCCAGTTTTTTTATGATATCCTCGCCGTTCTCTCTTAGCTCTTCAAGATACTTCCATGAATCCTCCTGCCTGGAAAATATAAACTGCTCGACCTTGTAGAACTGGTGCACTCTGAATATGCCCTTGGTGTCCTTGCCATGCGAGCCTGCCTCTCTTCTGAAGCATGGGCTTATGCCCACATATCGTATGGGAAGGTCCCTTCCAGAGAACGTTGAATCTGCATGCATGGCTGCCATCGCGTGTTCGGCAGTTCCTATCAAGAAAAGGTCCTCTTCCATCTTTTCGTAGCCTTCTTTTGCCTTCGTCTCATTCGCCTCGGTAGTGCGGTATAGCGCATCCTCAAAGACGCCCAGAGGCGCTGCACCCCTGAAATATTTCTTCTTTATCATAAATGGCGGGGATATCAGGGTAAAACCCTTCTTGACCAGCTCGTCTATAACGAACCTTATGAGCGATTGCTCCAGGAGCGCAAGGTCTCCCTTAAGGAAATAGAATCGCGATCCTGCAACTTTCGAAGCGCTATCCATGTCGAGCAGGCCCAATGCTGTCAATATCTCCTCATGGCTCCTCCCCTCCTTCTTTATTATATTGCCCCATTTTTTAATTTCTATATTGTCTGCTTCGCTGCTTCCGCTTGGCACGGATTCGTGCAGTGTATTCGGAAGGTTCCAAAGAAGGTTGTTTATCTTTTCTTCCAAGTCTGGCATTGCTGATTCTATTGCGTCTATACTGCTTTTGAGTTCGGCAAGCGCCGCTATGCTGCCCTCAATATCCTTTCCCTCCTTCTTTATTTTGGAAATGTCAAGGCTGGCCTTATTCCTCTGCGCCTGCAACTCTTGGAGCTTCGTGGTCTTGGATCTCCATTCCTCATCAAGCTTGATAAGCTCGTCTATGGGATAATCACTATTCCTCCTTTTAAGTGAATTTTTGATATCATCAATATGCTCTCTTACATATCTGGTAGTCAACATTAAGCATCAACGGTATCTTTTGGAAGATTAAAGCTAAAAAGCATTTGTGTTGGAGCAAATCGGTTAAAGCAATTGATATCCCATATCGCGCTTCATGTACGCT
>JAKBRJ010000025.1 GCA_021834785.1 Microcaldota archaeon | reverse complement strand
GCCACTTCGCAGGGCTCAGACATTAATAGATTATATAAAAAGGTTATAATAATGGGAGTAATACAATTTTTATATGGAATACATCATGATTTTAAAGGTGGGAATCCGCTTGCGTTGTTCGAGTATGCTAAATATTATAAATATGATAAAATGCTAAAAATGCCAGAAATAGGTTGTAACTTTTATGAATATTGTTTATTTTATGCACCTCTGAATTATAAAAACAAAGTAGTGGTAGATTATGGGGCAGACATAGGCTCATCGGCGATATATTTTCTGAGCAAAGGCGCAACAAAAGTAATAGGAATCGAGATAGACAAAAAAGCAAAAAATATATCGAAAAACTTAAAATTCAATGAATTTAATTTTAAAAACGCTTTTGCGTATACAACGCAGAAACATCCAAAAGGTGATATTTTAAAGATGGACATTGAAGGTGCGGAAAAAGATATTTTAACTAAGGAATACCTTAAAACCTTCCAGCAATTCGCAATAGGTCTGCATCCTTTCGCTTATACTACATATTTTTATAATAAATTAGAAAAAATAATATTAAATCTCGGCGGAAAAAGATATGGAATGGTTAGTTCGCAGGGAAAATCCGAAATAGTTTATATTAAAACGTGATAAAATGAAAAAAAATATGAAAACAAAAAGCAAAAAAACAAAGAAAGCACCGAAGCGTGTGAAGTCGCAAAAAAGCAAAAGAGGAAAAATAATGCCATTGATATTATTTGGAATGATGATATTCTGTTCAGCAGCGTTTGTAGGTTTATTTATGAATGCAGTATTAACCCTACTTTACTTCCTTGTATTAATTTTTATGCTTTTTATAGGTGCTATCTTTTCATTAAGTTTCACAGCACTTATTTATAAGAAATATAAAAAAATAATAGATGAATATATGTGGATTTTTATAACCATTTATCTTTTTACATGGATCGTGTTTCTTTCAGGAATTATGACATAATATAAAGATTAAAAGAGTGATTGACATGAAAAATATACATATAAGTTATGAGAAGTTCAAGGAAAGATATTTAAAGATATTGAGCAAATATAAAAAATAGAAAGCTTTATAAATATTATCAATAAATACTAATAGTGGATTTATGTTGAAAAAGAGGGTTAATAAAAAAAGAGGAAATGAATTTTCAAATAAAGAAAAGCTCAGTATAGGAATATGGGCTATCATATTATTATTTGCAAGCATAGGCAACATGGCATTCTACTACGAGATAACATTGTATAAAGAGTTTTATATGATAATCCCACTGATTCTAGTCATATTAATGCAGTTTCTATCTCTGATTGAAATATACTTAATCGCAAAAGGAGGTAACTAAATGATGGCTATATATCTTTTATTTCCAGCTGTTGCATTAGCTCTTGATTACTACGCATACAAAATGCGTGGATCTCTAATTTCATTTTTCTTGGCAGTAAGTGCTATAGGGATATTGGCGATGGGGCTGCCTTTCCTTGCTTCATCAAACATACAAACCACATCTCAGCAGACAATTTTAACGCCCAGTGGCAACATAATAATTCCTTCATACAACATAACATACACTCAATCAAAAAGCACATTATCTTTGAGTGTGTTTTTCGGCGAATTGCTTATTTTTCCCCAATTCGCTTATGTCTTCTTAACTCTGCTTTGGGTTTTTACTGAATATAAAAGGCGAAAATATGAATAAATTTATCTATATTATTCCATTATTTCTTTTAATTTTTGCTTCGTTCAGCTCGGCAGCAACAGCTCCATTTGCAATGAATATAATAAGCAATACTATTTACCAGAACACAAACTCTACGCCTTTAGCAATTTATGCAATAACTCATTCTGCTGCACTTACAGGATATCTCGGCAATTCAACAAGCTCAACAAAAATATTGGCTGGCTATAACATGAGTGCATACATGCTCGTAGAGCCGCAGGAATACTATAAGTTCAACTTTACGAATGCAACTTTCAGTGGGCAATATGTTCCATTAAATATTTATATGATAAGCACCAAGACAATAAACTCCCCGCAGTATTCTACCACAGCCCAGGCACTATTTGCAATAGGAATATTATTATCTATAATTTTATTGCTATTAGTGTTTAGGGTGCTTAAATTCAATGTGGGCATAATGGGAGGCATAGAGGGCTTTGCAGTAGGGATGATTGCAGCAGTGCTTATAATTTATGCGTTGCAGTTTACTTCGCTCATCCAAGTCAGCCCATATACTATTAATGCATTTAATACTACGCTCTCAGTCCAAAGCCAGTCAGCAACAACAACACCATTAGCTACTAATATTTTATTTGGATCACTAGGATATGCATTTATTTTTGTTGATGTAATACTGAGCTTTATTTATATGTTCCTAGCTATACTCGTATACAAAAATGAAAGAACAAAAAGAAAGTATGGGCGATAAAATTGGCATTATTATATTTTGAGATAGTACTTATATATCCTATCATTGCAGCTATCATAACTAAGCTTACGCTTGATACGCCTTTAGGCAGGAGCATTATAAATGCCTATTATTTATTTGTTGGCTATTTAATTACTTATATAGCAGTCATGTTCATAATTTTATCTTTATCTGGAGTTAAATCTATTGATTTTATTGTAAATTTTCTAATTTTCTCAATAGGCTATTTCGCAGTCTTTTTTATCCGTGCTTATATCCAGACAGAGCAGCACGACCTCTTTGCAGCAGTTACCCCAGAGAAAAGTCAGTAATATACTTTATACTTAAATATAAATTATAAAAGCAAAGGTATTTAAGTATTTAATTAGTATATTACTATAATAAAGTGGTTATATGTATAATAAAAAATTAAAAGAGATACAAGAAAATATAAAAAGACTAAAAAAAGAAAAGGAATTAGCAGATCAAATTCGTGCGCTCAAGCTCCAGGAAGCCAAGAACAAGGTTTCAGCCAAGCTTTCTAACGCAGCAGCTAATCATCCATTTTTATCTCTCCCAGCAGTCCAAGCGAACAAAGCAATTCATTTTCAATTTCCTCATTTCAGCGAAGAAACTAAAAGCAAATTCAGGAATGTAGCAGAGAAGCTCCACGCCCATATGCAGAGAGTGGCCTCAAACAAGGCATTCGCAGAGCGCCTAAAGGAAGGGCAGACAGCGTTGAATCCAGAAACAGGGGATTTACTTACCAAGACAAAGGAATCAGGCAAAGGTTATATTGTTACAAAAAGAGTAAAGGTGAAAGTATAATATTTAAAAGGTGAAAAAAATGGAAACAAACAAAGAGGTGAAGATATGGAAAAACAAAGGAATTTGAACAAAGAAATGGAAAAGATTGAGGGAGTAATTGACAGCCACTATAATCCTGGAAATCTGACATTAGCAATTTATTATGACGATAAAGCAGATTTACAAAAAATACAAGCAAAAATATTCGGATATATTGATTACCATTTATTAGACAGAGCAATAGAGAAAGTCAATTTCATAAGTGTAGAAAAAGAAAGCAAGAAACTGGTGAAAGTATGACAACCGCTAAAGATTTAAAGTTAGGGGAATACGCAGGCTTTGAGCGACCATCCTATTTAAACCAAAATGATACTTGGTTTGGTCAGAAGAACACTCACGAATATAATGATAGTTATATAGAAGGCGAAGTAATAAAAATAAACCCCAAAAACATCAAAATCAAAGCGGTTCTTTTCCCAGATGCATGGAATTATGGACATGAATATATAGTCCCTAAAGACGCTATTGTAGAATTTCATATGAGCTTAAATAAGGCCAAAGAAATTTTAAAAAAGAAAAACAAAAAACTGGTGAAAGTATGACCTCAAAGAAGTTTACCTCACATTTATGCAATCGTTGCCATCACAAGTGGCTTGCCAGAAGCGAAGAGAAGCCGAGAGTATGCCCCAAATGCAAGTCAGTATATTGGAACGCCCCACGCAAGCTGCACTACGACTGGCACGCAAGACATAAAAAGTTTATAAAGGTGTAACTATGATATATTACACGAAAGAAGAACTTGAAGAAATGCTTGAGGCAAGCAAATCCGATTATGAAAAGTGGGAAGAAACCACTAAATTAGCTTATCTCAAAGATGCTTCAAACAAGCTCGTAGCAATAGCTGAAGATTTGTTAAGTAATAAACTCGATAGGAATATAAAAAACTATGGTGAATTTAGAGCAAATTTTGATAAGCTCTCAAAAGATACTACAATGAAAGAGTATTTACATAGCTTACATGTGTTTTTTTATGAGGGTTTGTCTTATGACACAACAATAAAGGATATAGAATATATATATCATAAAACATACAAGTTTTTTCGTAACCTTGTTGAAAAAGAGACTTACAGACAAAAACGAAAGTTAGTAAAGGTATGATATTTAAAAGGTGAATTAAATGGAAACAAAAGTAAAAGGTCATTATTCCCATAAGGGAAGGAAGAGGTATTATGTAAAACCTCACGAAATGCACGAGAACGAACGTGTCCACGAAAGGCACGAGCATAGGCTGGAGGAGGAAGCGGAGGCTCTGAAGCACGAGCTAAAAAAGAAAAACAGAAAGAAACTGGTGAAAGTATGAACAAAGAAGAAGCAAAGAAATATATTGAACAAATGGAATATGAGAAAAGACTTGAATATGCAAGGAAACACCCAAAAGAAAACGAAGATTATAAACAAATGCTAAAAGAACTAGAAGGTGATAATATAAACAAATATGAAAAGAACTATAAGCATTATGAACTCGGAATAGAGGAGCAGGCCACAAAATCTCATCCATGGGGCAAAGGCGCAACAGAAAAATACACTCCAGAGGAGATGGTTGCACATGCACGCAAGAAGGGATTAAGCTATAAAGAAATATGGCAGAAACTTCACGCTCAGGTTGCATTCAGGGCTAACAAAAAATATGAACACGCATATAAGGTATTCAAAAAGGCAGAGGACATAGCCCACAAGAAAGCAGAAGAAAATAAAGAGTTCAAAAAATATAAAATAAAAGTATAAATAGAAGTTAAGTATAATAAATAATGGTGTATACCTATGAAAACAAAAGTAAAAACAAAAACAAGAAAACAAGTTGTAAAGGAATTAAACGCCCTCGTGTCAAGGAAGGCAACAAAATCAGATAGAAACAAATCAGATAAAAGAAAAGAATATAAAAATAAAAAGGTGAAATAAATGCCATTTACATCCCCATTTGGAAGCATAACAACTCCGAGTTTTAACCCGAGTTATTCAAATGTCCCACAGAACAAGCCGCCAAAAGCAGCATCAGTTCCACAGAACAAATCACCAACAGCATCGGCTCTCCCAGAATCCCCAGCAAGTTCAGTAGAAGAGCTCAATTCAGGCATTACTCCGCATATCTTTGTTCCGCCATCAGCACAGCAATTCAATGCTATGCCTATGCAGCCTCCAACTCCGCCAATGCCAATGGCAATGCCTCAGCAATTTAATCCGTATGCAGCATATTTATCCCAGGTAGCCCCCGCAGGAATTGCGCAAAGAGTAGAAATGCCACAGCTGCCACAAAGGTTAAATCCGAATAGGCCTATATTTGTATAAAAAAAGGCGATAAAATGAATGAAAATGAATATGATGAAATGTTAGAAGATGAATACAAGGAGTATAAAAAGAAGGAACGCCTAGCAGCAGATGTATACGAAAAAGAAGTAAAGAAGGCAGCAGAAGTATATGCATTGCTCAAGAATAAAGCATACGACAAATTTGAGGCAGAAAAGAGAAGATTATTTAATGAATATCTCGCAAAAGAAAGGGAGATAGAGAAGGAGAAAGACAAAGCCAGGAAACCTATAGAGGTGTAACTATGCCTAACAACTTTAACCCTGCATTTGTTTCAAATGTCCAAGGTCATGCTGTATCCTCGGAAGCCCAGCAGAACAGAGAGGCAGCAATAGCCCAAGCACAAAAAGTTTTATCTTCAGGAAGCCATGCATCTGGAGCACAGATAGAAGCAGCGATGCAGAATTTGAATAGTTATTTCCCACATGGCGAACCCAATTCTGTAATTTCGCAGATAAATGCAGGAAATAAATCTTCACCTTCATATAATCACAATAATAGTGCACCATCGCAATCCTCAGCTCAAAGCACAGGTTCATCTTCTGCAACCTCAAGTTCAGGATTATCAATAACTCAATCTCCGTCGGCAACAGGAGCGAATCAACTGCCTTCATGGATTCAATCTCAACTGCAGAGCGACAAGATAAGCTCATGGACAAACCCTGGCACAGGACAGACCTGGTATGCACCACATGCCCTCGGAACCAATACTGGAATATGGGTAAACGGACCAGGATATTCAGGCCCAGTGCAGAATTATGAAGGAATGTCTTATATTAATCAGGGCGGGGCAATTACTCCAGCAACAACAACAAGCACAACAACAATAAAGAACGACGGAAAGGTAGTCTATAAAGGTTCAACCTCGCAAGCACCATATATTCAATATACAGTAGACGGAAAGTTCGTTGGATTGCTTAATGTTCCTGAAACTTCAAGCCCCGCAGCCAAGTTATCAGATTTTCAGACATTTAACACTCCTAATGGAAAGATTTCGTTACCTACATCATTGCAGGACGGATCAATAATAGAAACAGGAACATGGGCTTTGGACCCAGACGGAAGCGGAAGTTATATATTTACTCCATCATCTTATCAATTCTCTAATTACGGAACTTCAATAACTCTTCAGAACCCAACAATCCAGCAATTAGAGAATTATGGCATAAGTGCAGCCCAAGCAGCCCAGATGCTGCAAGGATTATCAGGCTCACTTGATTTAAAGATTAGCACAACCCCTGCATCATCAGGCTCAAGCCCAGGATATTCTATAAATGCAATCCCAACATCAGGCTCAACTCAGCTTATTAATGTTCCAATACCAACAGTAAACGGAGCAACAACAGGAGGTATAGATTTTCAAACAGGCAAATATATTTCAACAGCAACAATACCAGTAATTTATTCTTACGAAGATAATGGGGTAGCAACACCAACAGGTTTTCAAGGAGCAAATGGGCAGTTAAGCAACACTTACACAGAAACAATCAATGGCGCAAGCTATACTTTTATAATTGACAATGGAAATATTGAATACGCCCCAACAGGCTCGCAGGCATACGCACAGCTCGAATTCAATGCAAATCCAAACCCGCAGAACGCAATTGCATTAGCAAATTTAGATGCATCCCAAGCAAGTCAGCAACCTACTACAGCAAGTTCTGAAACGCCTCTGCAAGGAATAGAATCTTGGCTCAGCCAGAATGTAATAAATCCTGTAGAAGCAACACTCGCTCCAGCAGGAAAAGCAATTGAAAATTATGTAATTAATCCAGCAGAATCAGATTTTAATAATTATATAGCTAAGCCTTTTGAGCAGAATGTCGCTCAGCCTGTTGAGCAGTTTGGGCAGGACGTGTTAAATGCTCCACTGCCTTCGATAGTATCACAAAACCCGTTAGTAGAAGCGTTATTACCCCAATCTCTCCAACCATTTGCACAGAACCAGCAGAACTTCCAATTCCTACCATCCACATTACAACTACAGCAACCCACCACGCTGGGTGAGCTATTATCTTCCGCAGGGACATCAGCATCATCTTTTAT
>JAKBRJ010000006.1 GCA_021834785.1 Microcaldota archaeon | reverse complement strand
AAGCGGCTATGCAATCATATCAATAATAGGCGTGGCTATAGCATTCATGTTCTTGATGGACATAGTGAAGACGCACCTGTTCAAGAGATTTGGGCTCGATTGAATATCTATTTTATTAGGCTGGTTATATTGCCCGTTATGGACTGATAGGCCTCGCACGATGTCCACTGCTTTGGCTCCTTGCCGCTGTCTATGGCGTCCCTTATGCTATTGGCGAGTTCGCCATGCCACACATTTTCCAGATCATAGCCTATATCCCTCACATTGCCTACCTTCTGATCCCACATTATGGACGGAAAGATGTTGCCAAAGCTGTCCAAAAATAGCGATGCATCAAGGCTCTTGCTTTTCATTGGCATGCTGTCTGTCCTAACATATTCGGCCAGCTTCTTGAGGAATGTATGCTCTATCCTGGGTATAATCCCGAAGTCGCGCTCCCTTTTGCTAATGATAGTCTCAAGCTCGTCTGCAACGCTCTTCCTTTTCGCCAGCATGTCAAGGTTTGAATTGCCGTAATAATTAGACGATATCTGCCCAAGGTTCATATGGAAATCCCTATATTTTATATAGGGTATGTCATTCTTGACTGCATCGAATGTCCTCTGAAACTGCCCTTCGTTATAGCCGCTCATCGTATATCCGAACACGAAGTACAAATTCTTGTAGTCCTTCTGCAGGTCGTGCAGCCTCTTGAATGTGGTTATAGCCCTATCATAATTTCCAGGTACGCCGCGTATCTTGTCGTGCAGCTCCCTATATCCGTCAAGGCTTATCGTGATCGCTATCTTGGGTATGCCGATGTCCAGCATCTCCTTAATGCGCCTGATTATAAGGTCGTGGCTGCATAGCGAATTCGTCGGCATTGTCAATATGTATAGCCCTTTTGAGTTTTCGTAAAATGCCTTTGCTATCTCAACTATATCGGGCCTGAGGAAAGGCTCGCCGCCCGTAAGCTCTATCCATTTAAAAGACGTGTTTTTCTTTGCAAATGTCCTTATCTCGTCAATACTAAGCTCGCCCTTTGGCTTGAACTGCCATATATTGCATGTCATGCATCTGGACTGGCACCAGTATGTGATGGCGAAGTTTAATTTATACGGTTTATCGAGCTTCTTGAAATTGCTCTCCAATGCTGCTTTGCCCAATCCCGCAAGCTTTATCATAGACAAAAATTCACCATCAGATATTTAATCTATCTTCTCTATTAAATATTTATATTTGAGCGTTTGCTTTTAATATACGATGGCTGATTATGATGGATTCAAATAATATTAATCTAAAAAAGCTCAGCGGATTCCTGTGGGAAGTCGAAAAGGACGAATCTAATGGCATGAATGTGCCAGTGCATGTTTATGCGAATGAGAACATAGCAAACAGCATAAAGAAGGACAGGACCCTCATGCAAGCCGTCAATGCGACCACCCTTCCCTCGATAGTAAATGCTATGCTTGTAATGCCGGACGGGCATGAAGGATACGGATTTCCTGTGGGCGGGGTTGCTGCTTTCGATGCAAGCAGCGGCATCATATCACCGGGCGCAATAGGCTTCGATATTAATTGCGGCGTTAGGCTAATTAAAACAAATCTGGATGCAACGGAGCTTGCTCCCAAATTAAAGACCCTTATGGACAGGCTCTTCAGCAATGTTCCCAGCGGCGTGGGCAGCAAAATAAAGCTTGGGTTCACAAACGCAGATCTTGAAAAAGTCGCTACTGAAGGCGTAGGCTATATAATAGGCAAGGGCTTCGGCTTTAAGGACGATGCTGAGAGGATAGAGGAATACGGGTGCATACAGGGTGCTGATCCAGATAAAGTCAGCAAGATGGCAAAGAGCAGGGGCGTGCAGCAGCTCGGCACCTTGGGGGCAGGCAATCACTTCTTAGAAGTTCAGAAAGTCAATAAGATATTGGATGCAAAGCTCGCCTCCGCTTTCGGACTGCAGGAAAACCAGATTGTAATAATGGTTCACAGCGGATCCCGAGGCTACGGCCATCAGGTATGCAGCGATTATCTCAGGGTGCTGGGCGAATACCAAGCATCGCACAACATAAAGCTAGCAGATCCCGAATTGAGCTATGCCGATATCGGCAGCAAGGAAGCTGATGACTATCTGGCTGCAATGCGTTCTGCGGTCAATTTTGCATTTGTAAACCGGCAGATAATGACTAATTCGATAAGAAAGAGCTTCGAAGAAACATTCGCGAAGAGTGCAGATTCGCTGGGCATGGAAATTGTATACGATGTTGCGCACAATATAGCTAAATTGGAGGAGCATAACGTAAACGGCAAGCGGATGAAGCTCTACGTCCATAGGAAAGGCGCCACAAGAGCGTTCGGCCCAGGAAGCCCGGAGCTGCCGAAGATATATCGCGATTTTGGCCAGCCGGTAATAATACCTGGAAGCATGGGCACTGCAAGCTACGTACTTGCCGGCAGGGCTGAAGCTATGGATGAAACTTTCGGCTCATCATGCCACGGATCAGGAAGGCTCATGTCAAGGCACCAAGCCATAAGGGACATTCCTGCGTCAAAGACGCTTGGAGACTTAAGGGCTAAAAAAATAGAAGTAAGGGTAAGGAGCACAAAACTTATAAGCGAGGAAGCCGAATGGGCATACAAGGACGTCGACGAAGTGGTCAGAAGCATCGCAGGCGCAAAGATTTCCAACATCGTTGCAAGGCTGGTCCCCCTAGGGGTAACTAAAGGATGAAAAATTCGCATCACTGATAGAAAAATAGGGCATGGGATAAAGAAAGTATTATCCCTAAAAATCCCAAGTAAGGATACTCATGCCAATTCTGCAGTATCGTCAAATATGCATTTATCCGAAGGTCTACTTTCGCTTGAGCCTCGAAGCCATATAATCCTGCTCCACTTGCTTGGTGTTATTAAGGTAATCCTTTCCGGAATTTATCCTTTTGGCTACTTCTTCTACTATTGCGGATTGCGGCTTTTTTTCAGGCAATATAAAATTTAATAACTGTTTTTGGATGACAATCCTCTTCTTATCTATCATAATCGCAGCGCCCTTCCTGACGATGGTATCTCCCTGATTTTTTCTAAGCAATTCTTTATATTTCTCTAACGACTTGACGTTTTTGTCCTGTTCTTTCTTCTCCCTTTTCCTATACTTAATCTGCTGTTTTGTTGCACCTGCCGGCAGCGGAGGCAATACTGTAATTTTTGGCAGGTAATAGTCGTCCGGCTCCAGCCTTAAGTGGTATTTTTTTTCTATATACTGAAATCCTAAGGTCGCATATGTAACGTTTATGTTTTTGAAGTATTTGCCTATCTCTATCTTAGTTATAACCGATACGCTTGGTATAAATCCAAATTTTTCAGCAGTATACAAGCTTTTTCCCTTCAAGAAAGACTTTAAGTCGCTATTCTTAAGCCTATCGAGAGCCTCCCTGTTATTCATGCTGATGTACTCAATTTCCTTTTTAACCGTTTCTGGGTCATAACTAATGCTAAGCAACAGATTGGATATGCCAAAATCTGTTGTAGATTTACAAACCATAAACCGTTTGTCTGTGACTATCAGGTTGCCGTTTTTCTTAATTTGGTTGCCCGTAAATCTCAATGTATCTATGGTGCCATAACTATACGCGTTTCCCAATGTGGAATCACTATTCCTCCTAGCGGCCGCGGCAAATCTCTTGCCAACTCTTGCCGCTCTATTATAATATTCGACACCTGGGATTATTGCTATGATCTTTTCTCCATCGAGAAGAAAGCTATTGTGCTTCTGGCCAATTTGGCTTCCATTTTGAACACTTATTTCGGACATAAATTAACTAAGCGTTTGTCAAATATTTAAATCTATCGCGAGTTTAAAAAATGCCATCATTAAAGAAATCGAAGTAAAAATAGGTGCCCATTATCGGGCACCAAAAAGAAAATCAGCTATATCCTGAAAATGCCCCTATCGCAGCGATCACAAAGCCTATTATGGCCATAAGGAAGTATCCTGTAGAACCAAGGGTCAATGCCACGAAAGAGATTCCTGCAGCTACTGAAAGACCCATGCCCCCCATCTTGCATTTCTGCTCATGTACCAATGGGTGGTCTGCCAGATATGTAAAGCTGAACAAGAACAAGGCTATGGCTGATATCGTTCCTATCCCAACGAATATGGGCAACCAGAAGCCTCCGAATCCGCTGAATATGCTGCTGCCAGTAAACAAGTTTGCAGACATCGCATATACTAAAAACAGGAAGAAAAGGCTTCCAATGAATTCTAGTGCAAACGCTGCACCGTTTATTTTTTTCTTTGCCATTTTATATCACTGGTTATAAAGCCAAGAGAAGCTTTTTAAGGCTTTTTGCACCCTACGACACAATGTAAACGCAAAATGTATGGCATGCAAAAGGCTAATGTATGGTTTTGCGCGCGCGAATAGCAAAAGAATATGCGCCCTTGCCGGGATTTGAACCCGGATCACAGGCTCCGCAAGCCCGCGTTCTGTCCAAGTTATACTACAAGGGCATTATCAGATTATACTGTTTGTTCTTTCATCGCAGACAGGATGCACATCCTCACGTTTTCAAATGTGTTCATGCCTTTTACTGCATCTGAATTAAACCATCCTATTTCATCTGACTCATCACGATTCAATGATACCTCTCCAGATTTTGGGGTTGCAAGGTAGACCATGTCAAAATGAATGTGTTTTTCAGCTTTATAAGGAACATTTTCATATATTGTAGCGAAAGGCTTTATCAGCGTTGCGGCTTCGTCGCCCGAATAGTTGAAAGCCCTGCTTCCGAGAAGCTCTATATCTAATCCGGTTTCCTCTTTTGCCTCCCTTACTGCTGCTTCGTAGGGGAATTCGCCTGCCTCTATGTGGCCGCCAGGGGGCAGCCATACGCCCAACTTCTTGTGCTTTATCAGCAATACCTCGTCTTTGGATGCGTTGAATATTATGCTTCCGGCGACCATGCACCTTTTCATATTAACACTATTTATAATAGATTATTGTTTAAGATATACTAATTTAATACGTTATGGGTTGGTCACGTGTATCATACTTACCTTACTATAATAATACCATCATTGGCTGCATTTGCAATAACTATAATAGCGACGCTTTTCATAAAAAGCTACATGCTTGAGTCTGGAGTTACATCACCGGACCACAACAAGAAAAGCAAGCCGACATTGCCGAGCAGCGGAGGGCTTGCAGTGGCATTTGGTTTTGCCATAGGGATATTTACATACGTATTCGGGACAAGATTTCCATCCCCCGCACATCCATTCTATCTTCCCAATGCCTCGCTCGTATACCTTTTTGCTACTATATTGGCGGTAGTGCTGATATCGCTTGTAGGATTTCTTGACGACGTCAATGTCAAGGCAAAAATGGTAAAGTCTACAGATATGATGGATACTAGGAAGGGCCTTAAGCAATGGCAGAAGCCGCTGCTTACGTTAATCGGCGCAATACCCTTAGTTGCCGTCAATGCTGGCGTTTCTGTGATACGCCTGCCACTCATAGGCAATGTGTCGTTCGGCATACTATATCCGCTGATCATACTGCCGCTTGCGGTAATATTTGCCGCCAATGCATTCAATCTCTTGGGTGGATTCGACGGCATAGCTACTGGCACCGGATTGATAGCAAGCCTTGCGATGCTGATATACAGCATATTCATGCCTGCAGGCACATATTCCGGCGCACTTATATCCGCAATATTGTCCGCATCGATTTTCGGATTTTTCCTATTCAACGTATACCCTGCAAAGGTGCTTCCGGGAGATAGTTTTACATACGGCGTTGGCGCTGCCCTTGTAGGCGCAATGGTAATAGGCAACATGGAGTCGTTTGGGCTCATAATATCAATGCCGTGGATAATAGAGTTCATACTGCATGCAAGAAAAAAATTCAAGGTTACCGATCTTGGAAAAGTCCAGAAGGATGGTACGTTCCTGCCTCCCTACGGCAAAAAGATCTACAGCTGGACGCACATAATAATGAACATAAAGAGATGCAGGGAATGGGAGGTATCGCTTTACATGTGGATTATAGAAATAGGATTCGTAGCCTTAGCATTCGGATTAAAGGTCATGGCGCTGCTTTAAAGGCGCGACCTAATCCTTATCCTCTTGGCATTAAGGCGCGCAGCGCTCCTTCGCACCCTCTTAATTCTATGTCTTCCATAGAACGCATTGCCGTGCAGCCCGTTTATGGGCCTATGGCTTATAAGATTTATATCAGAATGGGTTATCAGGCTTTTTCTTCCAGCATAATCAGCATACAGTTTTGCTTCGCTTACCAAATTTTTCACAGTATCCTCCAATTCCTGCTCAAATGTCAAAATTGCACCCTCTTTTATCTTTTCTGCACCCGCCTCTTTTAAGTAATCCTCTATATCATATAAACTGAAACCACGTTGTTTGACCAAAAAAGCACCCCACACATTCAAAAGTAGATAGTAATTAAAAGAAAAGGTTTTTAAATGAGTTTAAGTTACTTGAATAGCGGTATTCTTGCACATATGATATGAGTATAACACATAGGTGTAATAAACAATGGCAATAAGATACGGCTTCCATATGTCCATATCCGGTTCGATATCAAATGCGGCCCTGCATGCGGGTGAAAAAGGCTATGGGGCGTTTCAAATATTCACGGCAAATGCAAGATCATGGAAAGCAAACCGCGTAGATGACTCTGAAGGAAAAAAGTTTTTCAAATATTCAAAGAAATTCGACTCCATACCTTTCGCGCATGCACCATACCTATGCAATCCAGCTTCGCCGAAGCAGGATACGTGGGAGAAGAGCATAGAACTGCTAATTGGCAACATGGAAAATTGCAAGGCACTTGGAATACAAAGCATCGTCGTACACATGGGGTCACACGTTGGTTCCGGAAGAGAAGCAGGCATCGAGCGCATAACCGAATTCTCAAAAAGGGTCATGCGCGCGGCCGGATCAGTAAGAATCCTCTTTGAGAATTCTTCAGGGTATACCAACAGCTTAGGGTCAAGCTTCAACGAAATGGCTGAAATAATGTCTGGCGTAAACTCCAAAAATATGGGCATCTGCATAGATACATGCCATGCATTCGCTGCAGGCTATGATATGCGCACAGAAAAAGGCGTAAAAAGCATGTTTGAAGAAATAGAGCGCAGCATGGGCTTGGATAAGATAGGCTTGATACACCTAAACGATGCAAAGTTCGGTCTGGGCAGCGGTTTGGACAGGCATTGGCACATCGGGAAGGGTTTTATTGGCGAACACGGGTTTGTAAATCTTTTTAAAAGCGGCTATCTCAATGACAAATGCCTTATAATGGAGACGCCAGAAAATGGCGAAGGGGATGATAGCAGCAACGAGCGTGAATTCCTGAAGATTATGCAATTAGCCGGCTATAAGGATGTATGAAAGCAGGATAAATGCTACAGAGAGGACGATATTGTCATCAAGCCTGTTGCCAAGCGGCAGGCTCTCTATAAATGCAAGTATGGCCGCAAATACGAAGGCGTATGGGCCTATGAAAAAATAACCAAGAGAGGCGCATGCAAAAAAACCTAGCGTCCCTGCGACCGATTTCCCTTTATTGTATGGCAATTTAGGCCACCTTATCGACAAGCCGACTATTGTTGCAGCTGCATCTGCGAAATACAGCGCTATTACGAAGAATATATCCAAATTCGCAGACCTGAACGCCCCTAAAAACAATAGGAGGCCCATGCTTATGAAAAGCGCTCCCTGCCCATATGTGACTCCAGGTTTTTCTATTCTGGAAAATAGCCTTAGCGCGCCTGATCCTTTGAGAGCAGAGAGCGTTCCGTTAATCGAATATGCCGCCATAACAAGTATAAGTATGATTGCGCCTGCGTATTCAAATTTTACCAATAGCAATATAATAATCAAGACTGCTCCCACGGCAATCTGCACTAAATCCCTCAATATCTCTATGTTAACGTAGATTTTCCTTCTTACTGTCTTGTGGTGCCATATTATTTTATAAAGAAACGGCCCTAAGATCCCAAATGCAAGCGCTGCAAGGCAGTACTGCAACGGAATCAACCCAAATATTATCAAGATTGCCAAAGCAGCCTCAAGCACGACCAGAGACGTAATAAATCTTCTCGCGCGCAAACCATAGAAGTGCACCTGTATCGTCGATAGGGCTAGCACCAAAGCAAAGGCAACTGCGTATCCTGGTCTTGATGCAAACAGATAGAATAGAATCATCCCTGTTGAAAAAATCCCAACGTCCCATGCGATGTTTGAATACCTAGATTTTAATACGTATTCAAAAACATAAAAGACAATAGCGAAGGCAGAAATCAGAAATGCAGAAATGTAAATAGAAAACAGGTTCATCATTTGATCAACGCATTAAATCCAATCATATCAGCGATATGACTAAGGCAGCTATGAAGAAACCGATTATTATCGTTATCGGCACCAGCAATTTTGCGATAGCCAGCATCGAGTTTATTGCGGTTATTATCCTATCCCTCTCATTTGTGCCCCATACCCTGAAGTTTTTGATTATTGACCTGCCGTAATAAAGATTGACATTTTCCATATCTGCAAGTGCATCGTCAATGCATCCATACAATGCCTTAAGGAAAGCGTTTTCCTTCGTCACGCTTCCGAATACGTTGCTTGCGGTGTCCCTAAACGAATTTACGTAATGAGTATCAGTCGTATACATTTCTGCGTCTATCCCGTATTTATCCTTTACGCTGTTCAATACCGCAGACCTGAGGCTTGGGAGCAGGTTATTTGCGTTTATGTGTATGATGCAGTAACTAAAGCCGTTGAATTTGAAAATAGCTACATTCAAATTTCCAGGTGCAAGATCCTTTGGTTCGTGCAGGCTGTTGTAAAGATCCATGCTCGATGATCCAAAGCGCATGCTTTTGCCTGAGTGCAATATCTTATTTGTGTACTTTATTGCATGCAGATAATCCTTTGCTATGGGCGAGTCAAATTTTACTGCTGCCAATTCCGCTAGCGGAGCAGTCTCGTAGCGCGAATTATGCGCGTCTATCAATATAGGCGTTTGCATGTTTGCCTCCAGCGCTTTTTTGAAAAGTGCAGAAGCCTCTGACGTTATATCCTCGGTGACCCTTGGCGCGCGGCTAAGTGTCGCCAAGCCGACTGGCCCGAATCCAAGGACATTTATCGTAGCACCGTTATGGCCGGACCTGGCAAAAGTAAACTGTTTGCACTCCACGCGTTTAAGGTTGGCAAAGCATTCGTCGAAAGCCTTTACGACCTTTGCGTATTGGGAACTATAGGACGCAGTATTGTCCTCGCTCACTGCAGGGTGCATTATGAAAGTATTTGCTTTATGTTTTGCAATGCCATGATACTCAAGCATGTATGGAAAATTGCTGCTGCCTATCGTGCCCATAGGTCCGTAATGTATTTCAGGTATAAAAAATATCGATTTGACTACCCCTTTGGGGTTTTTGAACACCAGCATCTGCGCCTCTATGTCGCGGAATGTTCCAACTAGCCCGAGATTCTTAGAATTTATGGTTATGTTGACGTCAAAAAGCCAGTTCTGTAGCATCTGGGTAAATGCGTCTATGCCGCTGAACCCAAGGCTCTTCCTGAGTGGCATATCCATTATGTACAATATAAAGTACACTACAACAAGAAATACGAATATGCCTGCATAAAGCTTTATCAACAATATATTCAGCGGGAATGTCTTTGCAAATATAAACCTTCCTCCAGGTATGAGGAAGAGTATGTTCAACGTAGGCTGTATGAGTGCGAATGGCACAGCTCTAAGCTTTTCATTAAGCAGTATCTTGCTTATGAAGAGCCACCACCCGAAAGTACTTGCGTCTCCGAGCAGTATTATCACTGCAGGGAAGGAATAATTGTGGGTTATGGCGTATACTGCTGCGGCAAGCACGAAAAAGATAGAATAAGATACTGTAGCTATTATGGTGCTGAAAAGTATATATCTGGCTGCTACATATCTTCTAAGCATCTTGATGGTGACTACTGCCAATGTTGCAGGTATAATTATTCCGAACACGCCTGTCAATATGCCGTTGCTGATTACATATGAAATATCCTGTGCTAGGCTGCTATAATTCATCAGTGCTGCGCTTGCCATGCCAGTAATAAGGCCTATGGCTATGAGCATCAGCAGAAGCATCCTGTTGCTTGGCAAGCTTTTGGAGAATAAACTGATGTGCTTTAATGGTCCCTCATAACTTTTGTAAGACATACGAGCACTTAGCAAACCTAAAATTTACCTACCATATCTCCTATTGCGTTTAGAAAAGTCTTCAAGCGCCAATTTGAGATCTTCTTTTTTGAAATCAGGCCAGTATTTTTCAGCAAAATACAATTCAGAATATCCTGCCTGCCATGGCATGAATCCAGAGAGCCTTAGCTCCCCGGATGTCCTTATTATGAGATCAGGGGTAGGCAGCATGCCCGTTCTAAGGCAAACCCGAAGCGCAGCCTCGTCAATCCTCTTTATTTTATTGTGTATCTTTTGCGAAATCATTTTACGTGCTGCATGCAAAATCTCTTCCCTGCCGCCATAAGCTATCAAGATGTTTATAGTGAACTTCTTGTACGCCCTAGTCTTTTTTTCAATGCTGCTCAATGCCTTTCTGACTTCAGCGGGAATAAGGTTTAAGTTTCCAATCGCATTTATGCGCACGCCATTATCCCTAAGCGTTTTAAGCAGTTTCCTGTCGTTTGCTGCTTTTATGTAAAGCTTATATAGGATGTTAAGCTCCATCTTGCTCCTGTTGTTTATGTTTTCAGTGGACAGCGCCCACACCGTAAGTGTCTCGCCGCCAAAATCCTTTAGCCAGATGCTAAAATCTATGAACTTCTTGATGCCTAAATCATAACCTTTAATTATACCTACTTTATGGTTATTAGCCCATCTCCTGTTCCCATCAGGTATAAGCGCCAAATTTTTGGGGATTTCAAATTTTTCCATTACAGCACCACAAACTTCAAGCATATAGTAAACATTTAATATATTAAAGTTACTTATATATTCAAATGAATATATTTTATAAAGGTTTTGCAGGCGCATTGAATGTTAAACTATTTTTACGGAGTAAATGAAATAGGGCAGATAAAGGGAAACGATACTGCTGTATCCGCAATGCTCGAATTTTCAAGAGCCGTCTCTAATGGCTCAAATCCAAGACCCCTGCTCCTTTATGGGCCCCCCGGCACAGGGAAGACATCAGCGGCAAGGGCATTGGCCAACAAGGAAGGTTGGAATATAGTGGAGCTGAATGCAAGTGATTACAGGGACAGGGATACAATAAAGAAAACACTGTTGTCTGCAGCCACATCGCGCTCGCTGTTTGCTGGCAAGACACTGATACTTTTAGATGAAATAGACGACATGAACAAAAGATTCGATAGCGGAGCTGGAAGCGCCATAACTGAAGTAATCTCAAAATCAATGAATCCAATCATATTCATAGCAAACGATATGTGGGACCAAAGCATATCCTTCCTAAGAAATAAAACCACGCCTGTGCAATTCAAGAAGATCAATCAACTTACGATAACATCCATACTCTCGGATATCTCATCTAAACTGGGGCTCAATGCCGATAAGGACATGATATTGGCAATATCTGGAAGGTCAAATGGGGATGCCAGGAGCGCAATAAACGACATGATGGTGCTGGCTGGCACGCAGAATGATTCGCTCGAAGTTATAGGTTTTAGGGACAGGAAAAAGGACATATTCAGCGTCCTTGACGGGATATTTATGTCAAACACGCTCACTGCGCCAATAAGGGCAGTATCCAGTAGCGACCTTTCCAACGATATGTTAATGCAATGGATTAATGAAAACATAACCAACAGGTATGGGGAACTGGCCGACCTTGAAAAGGCATTTGCTATGCTTTCGCGTGCATCGTTCTATTTCAACCGCGCTCAAAAAGCGCAGTACTACACGTATTGGAGATACATGAATGTGCTTATGTCGAGCGGGGTAGCGCTATCAAAATCTACATACCCTAATACATTCAAGCGTTACGAATTCCCAAAGAACATAAAGGAGCTCAGTGGTTCCAAAGCAGAGCGCGGTTCAGCAGCACAGATAGCCAAAAAATTGCAGAAGCGTTTAAAATCAAGCATATCGCGCATAATGTCTGAAGATCTGCCGATGGTATCTGCCATAATTCGTGACTCTTCTGCAAAAGGGGTAGAAAAATCAGAAGTGTACGATTTCTTTGCAAAGACATTCGACATGGATGCAAAAGAAGTCGATTGGCTGGCGGCATCATTCAACAGATAAATATACCGATTTCATAACCTGTTTCGGCATGCAGCTCCACTATGCCAAATGCTGCAAGTCCCTTCAAATGATGCATCAAAGTATGCCGAAACACTGACCGTAAACATGGTTTTTTGAACAGGGCGCTTCAAATCGCAATAAGTTCACCCAGAAGCAAATGCATCACGCTGCCGGTTTCATCATAGTCCACCTTTATGCTTGCGGCTTCGTTGTGCCCTCCCCCGTTTTGTATGTATTCGGTGTTTTCCCTGAGTTTTGCTATGATGCCGAGCAGGTTTATAGAATCAGATATGTTCTTGTTAACCCTCACTGATATGTAATTCTTATAATACACTATGGTGACTGTCTTAAACCCATTAGTTTCTTCAAATTTATCCTGGAGTTTTGTCGTATACCTGCCCTGTTTTACGTATTCAAATCGTTTATCCGCCACTGCTTTGTAATCTAGAACGTATGCAGCTATGCCGCTTTTCGTGACATGCCTCTTTGCATTTTTTATGCCTATGTCCAAAGATTCGGCTATCTGTGCGGATGCGCTGTTTAGCACATGCGCAAAACTTTCCGGATCGGTGATCGCCGCTTCCAAATACTTCGGCGTTATCTTTTTTTCCTGGTGCCCTATCCTGTCATTGGCGGTCAAAGAATCTAGTACGAGCGCAAGGGCATGCGCGTTTTCAGTATGGGTGTAATATTTGCTGTGGTCACTATCCAATGCTGCTTTTTTAAGCAATGTAAAATCCATCTCCGGTGCAAATTTTTCTGCTATGGATGCTGTAATCACTCCGGCACAGATGTTTGAATCCATCCCAAATGCCCACGGATTTATGTAAAAATCAAGTTCTGCATAAGGAAAGCCGTCATAGATCGGGTGATGGTCAATCCAGATGAGCGAATATTTTTTTGATGCCTTTTTGATTGCGCTCTCACTTTCATAAGTTGTCCCAAAATCCGTAAGGAGTATGAGCGGTTTCCTAACCGACTTGTAAGAATTGAATATAGATTCATCTACAAAAAGCGAATCTTCGCTGTAGGCTATACTTTTGTTCATTGTCCAATGTGCGTTTGCATTTTCATTTTCAAAAAATTTTTCCCTTACGGAACCGAATGCCCTATACAGGGCAATAGCCCCGGTTGATCCGTCCCCGTCATTGTGGAATCTTATTATTATCGGAGCCCCGGATATATATGCTTCGAGCAGCCTAAGTGCACAAGATTCAATGGCATCATTACTGGCTTTTATGAACCTATCTATTTCTTTGCCGGCAATGTGGGGATTATTCCGGTGCACGCCAATGGCTTTTGAAAAGCTGTCTATAAGTGCGTTGCATTCAGTCTCTGATGCCTTGCCATGCGGCTGCCTGGCATTGATATATGGCATCTCAGGATTATCATCTATCTCTATCCTGTCATATAGATCCAATGGCACAGTGCTGCGTATCTGGGCTGCATTGCCTCGCCAGATTACATTGTACCTGTAATCTTCACTCCTGTTGCCTATTTTTACAGATGTCACAATGCCCTCCATTTCTATTACCTAACTGCTGCTTGAATTTATGCTTGAAAGGCATGCGGAATTTTCAGTTGTGTTGGTTGTGTATCTACAGTACGTAGAATTGTCATATTCCGAAGCCTGGCCTATTAGTTCCTGATTAATGCAGATGTTTCTGTAGCTGCCGGGCAATGTGCTGCATACTGTAAGTATCTGGCTGTAACTGAGGGGCTTGGTCTGCGCGCTTTTAGTCGAGGCCAGGCATAAAGAATTCAAATTCCCCCGTTCAAAGCTGCATAATGAGGCGTTTTTAGTTATCCCTGCAAGATTGAGATAGCATAATCCTTGGTCTGAAATGTTTAAGAATTCATACGAACTTAAACTATAATTGTATGCATTCTGCGGTAAATTCACACCCACTATACTGCTTGCGTTCAATCCCAGCAGTTCGCTTATCGGTATGCCGTTGGTGCTCGAATTGGGCAATGCGCTGCAATAATTCGAGTCATGCGAGGTTATTGCACTTGTGTAATAAAATCTGTCTGTGCATTCGTTGACGAGCTGTGTGTTGTTTATGGATTTGCAATACGACAGATTTGAGAAATTCCCAAGATCTGCAAAGGTATAGAAACATGAAGACATAACTGAAGAATTTTCTACATTTTTGCATACGCTCGCATTGAACCCTGAAGTTTCAAACTGCGATATGCATCCTGAATAGCTTGCAGAAGAGCTGTTCATATAATTGCATATCAATGAGTTTGATGCATCTGCTGCTATGCCAGATAAGCACCCATAACTATAACTGCCTGGTATATCTCTGCATATGGAGAGATTTTCTGTGGTCAAAGCCAGATTTGACAAGCAGGTGTATTTTGACTGTGCAAAAATTATGCCTTCACATTGCGAGACTGGCGTCTGGTGTCTCAGCGACCCAAGGGCAACTAATCCCGCCAATGCGGCGAGCAGGATTACAAATCCTGCAAGTACAACAATCCTTTGTTTTTCCCTATTTTTTACTTCGGCTTTGTTTTTTTGCAGGCCATCTGTATTACCTTGAATATTGCTGTTTTTCCATTGGCGCTCCATATCATTGCATCTCTCCATCCTGTGTAAGCGTGTATATCTTGAATCCAGAGTTGGTTATCTCGTAAGGTGCAAGCATGTTACTGTGGTTAGACCCACGCATCTTGACTATCTCAGCCGTTAGGGTCCTTTTATCAACTTCGCTGTTCTGATATAGCACTAGTATGCCATCGAATATGAAGAATTCAGGCTCAAAGCGCAGTTTGTCCCTATCTGAAGAAGGGATTTCAACTGTCAATAATGAGGTCACATTGAGCCTTCTAAGATTAGATGTCAGGGCTAGCAGGGATCTCCTGTAGCTTACGTCGTTGCCCATCATGAGCCTGAGCAGCGATATGGAATCGACTGCTATGCACTTGGACTTATTATCGGTTATGACGTTTTCGATGTCGGATACCATGTTCCCAAACGAGTACGCATCCGAATCGCTCTGCTCCCTTAGCTTTATGGAGGGCTCTCTTCCATCTATTGTCAGCATATTGCTTTCAATCAAGGCATCTATGTCTGTGAAGTCCGTGAACACCTCTTTTGCGTTCTTGATAATTGCTTCAGAACTTTCCTCCAATGCGATGAATGTGGAGGGTATACCTGCCTTTGCATTGCGATAAAGATATTCAAATGAGAGAAGAGTCTTTCCGGCGCCTGGCCCTCCTGCCACTATCACCTGGCTTTTGAACGGAAGTCCGCCATATAACATATCATCCAAACCCGCTATGCCGGTTTTAATCCTCTCAATTTTATCGCCCATAATACCACGTATTATATTGTATAATCTGTTTTTTAGCCTTTGCTATCCTCTACTCCACAGAGATGTACATTTAAATAATTTCCTGATTAGAAAGGTATTGATATAATGCAAAAGCGTTTGGTCTATTCTGGATTGCTGCTTATGGCGCTATCTATAATACTGTTCGGCATAATAGCCAGTTCTACATCATCTACATTCTCAAAGTTGTATGGAGACCTGGTATACAAGAATATAACTGTAAATTCTAATTCGTTGTATTACATTGACATAAATTCGACTACAGCATCCCCGATGTTAATGGGCCTGGGCATACATTCTCCAGTTCAGGTATTCCTATTCAATGAGAGCTCTTTTTCAGTATGGGTTTCAGGCACAGGCCCCAGATCCGGGATCAGCGGCGCAACTCCATTCGAAGGAAAAGGCCTGATATTGGCCTACAATAATACAATGAATGCATCTATCCCGACCGAGCCGAACAACGCATTGGTATATCAGTCTAATTCATCGAAGGCAAGTCCGGGCGAATTGCCAATTGGCAGCTATAAATTAGTGATAGACAATGCAAACGGCAGCAGTTCATCAAATACTGCCATAAACGCCACATATGTATACCTGCCGTCTTCATCAGTATCTAGCATAACCGGCAGCACCAGCGGCATGGGCATACTGAGCATCGTTGCCCTACTGTTGTTCATATCTGGCATTGCGCTTTTAATATATGGCGTCATAAAAAAATCGGCCATGGTTTCGAAATCTGCAGTTGCAGGATTGTCAAGCGGCACACCTTCAGACGAAGCAATAGATAAGCTATATGAAAGCATTGATTCGGGCAAGCAAAAAACAGGCATGCATCCAAAGACTCCGCACCCCAAAAAACCAAGGGCTTCAAAAAGGAGGAAAGCGCGATAAAATGGACGAGATGCAAGAGAAGATAGCTGGCGAAATAACTCTTTCCGATAGCCCTGGGAGCGTAATGAAGAAATGGCGTGAACTTTTCGGAATTACGCAGGTTGAATTGTCAAAGGTAATAAAGATATCTGCCTCCACGATAAGCGATTATGAAAGCAATAGGCGGATGAGTCCCGGCGTTGGCGTAATAAGAAGGTTTGTCGAGGCGCTTTTTGCAATAGATGAATCAAAGGGCGGAGCCGTAAAGCAAAGCCTGGAGAAGTTCTCCGGAGAAAAGAAAACAGAATCTCCTGCATACATGATACATGATTTTGTTGCGCCAATCAGCGGGGTTGACCTAAACAGAATAATAGAAGGAAAGGTAGTGGCAAGCCCAAACTATCTGGATTCCGTAAAGCTGTTTGGCTACACAAAACTTGACAGCCTTAGGGTGATATTGGAGCTTTCGCCGTCAGAATATCCTATGCTATTCGGCTCAACTACGGAGCGCGCATTCATATTCGAGCATGTATCGACCGGCAGGTCGCCTATGGTTGTAATAAGGGTAGCTCCAATAAAACCAAAAGTCGTAATAATACACAACATATCAAGCATAGACAAATTGGCCATCAAGATAGCCCAAATAGAGAAGATACCGCTGCTTACAACAAAACTTTCTTTAGATGAAGTGGAAAGCAGGCTGAATAAGATATGACAAATGGGTAAATGCAATTCAGCCCCAAACATCTGCCTTTATCTTTTCGTTTGCCACATCCAAACCTGCAAGCGCATCCTTTATGGCCTTTACGAAAGCCAGCGGCCCGCATATATAAGCCGTTCTATCCTTTACGTCAGGCGCATGCCTGCTTATTATGCTGCTATCGATGTGCCCGGTTTCGCCCTTCCATTGATCCCCATCCTGCGGGCGCGTGACAGTGATTACGAGAGAAATGCCCAAATCGGCACATGTCTTTTCAAGCTCCTCCCTGTAGATTATTTCAGTGGGGAATTTTACGCTGTATAGCAGCATTGCATCAATCTTTGCATTTGTATTTTTTATATGCCTTATCATCGACATGAATGGCGCAAGCCCGGTTCCGCCTGCAACAAAGAGCACCTTACTATTCTCTTGGGGTACATACTTGAATTGCCCATGCGGACCCACGACGTAATACCTGTCCCCTGGCTTTGAAATTGTAAGGTATGACGTGTGTCCTCCATGCTCCTTAACAACGAAAAATTCAAGGTCCTGCGAATTTGGTTCGGATGCTATAGAAAATGCCCTTGCGACGAGCAGCTTGCCCGTGTCCTTTTCCACCCCTGATATCATCGCAAACATGCCGGGGTCGAAATTCATAGGTTTTTGATTTACCGGTTTCATTCGCACTATCTGTACCTCTGGGGTTCCGCTAAAGCTTTCCGAAAGCTCATAAAGCCTTTTTTCAATAGGGTATGAATTATCTGCCATGCTATCACAAATACAAAATATGCAATATTATATGCCTAAAAAGAGATTTATTCGTTTGGAGAATAAAAGCATTTATGCAGTACACCGGCCTGCACGCCAAAACCTATTTGATTTAACCGTCTTCTATAAAATCCAGTATGAGCAGCGCAACCTTTTCTGGGTCAGAATAATGCGGATTATGTTTTGCGCCATCTACAAATTCAAGCCGGCTGTTGCGTATGTCCTCGTTAAGCATAATCGCAAATTTTTTTTCTATAATATCGTCTTCGCCTCCCCATATTATAAGCGCCCTTTTATCTATCCTACTGAGCAATTCAGGTGTTAACTGATCCTCTGCAAAGTCTGAATTGACCGTGCTTTTTATTACATGCTCCCTATTTGAATTAAGCTTCATTGCGCTTTTGATCTGCGTCTCCTTATAAGCGTTCGCCATGCCCATATCCATTATTGAGTCAAAATAAATTTTCATCCCTGCTGCATCTTCAAGTATGATGCCTCTGCAGGTGCATGGCTGTGCTGCAAAATACGCAGCTACCCACCCGCCGTATGAATGCCCAAAAATATAACTGTCGCCGGCATTCCTCAATGCTATGAATTCCTTGAGCATTTGGAATTGTGTGCTTACGGTATAATCTATATAAGGAGCTTCGGATAAGCCATAGCCCAATAAATCAATCAGCGTGACATCCAGATCGTTTGGAAGATGCTCTACGAGCCGCGACCATACGCGTGTATCCATCCCAAACCCATGAATGAATATTATTTTTTTGCCTGCTCCCTCATGGTAACGATAATGTATCTTGCCCAATGAAGTATCTGCATACATGTCTAAAAAATCCTTTTCGTAATCCATAGGTACACCTCAATGCGACAAAGCAATCGAGAATCCAGGTGTCGCCCGTGCTGATGCATTCACATCTAACATAACTCAAACACTTATAAATATATAATGCGTGCAATGGCGATGTAAAAATAATTGAATATTGGCGGTTTAAATGAAAATCCAAAAATCCTGCATTCAAACTGCGGAGTGCAACAAAGCAACAGAAAAAGGGTGCGCATATATTTTTAGCATTGCAACATTTAACTTCCCGAGCGGGAAGTCCCCTTGACTTGGCAAGGGGATGAAAGTGAAAGAAAGTTATTTGAAGGAGCAAGTATACCACGACTTTTAAGTCGTGGACGAATTGCCCACAGCATTCGCAACAGGTTAAATTCTCTTTTTCAGAATATCTGTTAATGACAGTGCAGCGCATAAAAAATTTGCGCCGCAAACTGCCAGAAACGTGATAACATGAATAGGGGAACGAATGAAAAAAATATAAACCCACCGGCCACGGGCTCATCTTGCAAGAATGATGCCGCTGGTCGGATTTGAACCGACGACATTTCGGTCTTCAGCCGAACGCTCTCCCACTGAGCTACAGCGGCGCAGCAGATATAATCTCTTGCAATAAATATAAAAATCCCTTGATTCTTCATTTCACATGCTGCAATTAGAAAGCGATCTTCATCTCTACCTAAAGATAAATAAATACATTCTGCCTTGCCTGCGAATAGAGCCATGAAAACTCTTTTTTTCTTCTGCCACTTCGTTCATGTAGCCCTTCAGATAATAAATCTTATTAAGCTATATATAAAAGCTATATAATGGACGAACCGCTGGGCGAGATAAACCCATATAATAGGATATTGAAGCCAGGCGCAATAGAGCCTAGAAGGTACCAGATTGATATAGCAAAAAGCATATTCGGCGGCAAGAACACATTGGTGGTGCTTCCTACTGGATTGGGCAAGACAGTTATAGCTCTGTTCGCCATTGCACGCTCGCTGTACTCAGGAAAGAAAGCACTCATACTGGCGCCTACGAAGCCGTTAAGCGAGCAACACTTTGATTCGATGGCAAAATTTCTCAACCTGGATGCAAACAAGATACTTCTGCTGACCGGAGCTATCAAGGGCTCAAAGCGCTCCGAATTGGAGGATGCGGCACTCGTGCTGGCTGCAACTCCGCAAACGGTGTCCAACGATCTTTCCAAGGGAAGGCTTTCGCTGAAGGGCTTCGGCATAGTCGTATTCGACGAGTGCCATAAGGCGGTTGGAAGGTATGCGTATACCTACGTTGCAAATGAATGCAAGGCCAACGGCATTCAGATCCTGGGCATGACTGCATCCCCTGGAAGCGATACAAAGAAAATCAACAAACTTGTAGAAGCTTTGGGAATAGAGAATATAGAGATAAGGAGTTCATCCGATAGCGATGTCCAGCCATACGTCATGGGCAAGAGCATAGATACTATATACGTAGATAAAGATGAAAGCATAAATGCCATCGCCGCAACGCTCAAGCCAGTCATAGACCTGCACTTAGGAAAGCTTTACAGCTCTGGCCTAAGCCCTTTCAGAAAATTTGAAAATATGTCAAAAAAGCAGCTGCTTCTGATAGGCGCCAATATAGACAAGCTTGAAGCGCGAAACTACAAGTTCAACGCGCTTTTCAATTACGTATACCTTCTGCATCTAATGCATGCATACGACCTAATAACCACGGAAGGCATATATCCGTTTGTCAGCTATTTCGAGGCACTGCAGGAAAAGGAGAAAAAGAGCAGGAGCGTAGAGAACATACTAAAAAATCAGGCCGTGGTCGGTTCGCTGAAACTTGCAAAAGATGCAATGAGCAAAGGCATTGAGCACCCAAAGCTGGAGAAGACCGTTGAACTGCTGAATGGCCGCCTTAGGGGCAAGAGCGTCATCATATTCGTACAGTACAGGTCTACGATAAAGGGCATAGCGAAGGTGCTGGATTCGAAAGGCATAGATGCGCGCACATTTATGGGGAAGAAGGAAGGCGTAACCCAGTTCCAGCAGTCCGAGACCCTAAAAGACTTCCGGGACGGCAGATTCAAGGTCCTTGTTGCATCATCAATAGGCGAAGAGGGCCTTGACATCCCTGCAGTAGATGCAGTCATATTCTACGAACCCATACCCAGTGAAATAAGGAACATTCAGCGCAAAGGCAGGGCAGGAAGATTAAAGCTAGGCGAGGTAATAATACTCGTTACACGCGATACAAAGGACGAGGCGTACCTGATGATATCAAGAATCAAGGAAAAGAGGATGGTGGAGCTGGTTAAAACCATAAACGAAAAACTTAACAAAGGAATTTATAGTTACGCGGGCAAATCGGCTAAAGGGCAAACGAAGCTGAAATTGGGAAGATGACATGATAAACGTTAATCTTGTATTCATATTTATTGCGGCTGTCGCGTTTCTAGGTTTCATATTGAATTCGCTTTTTGATAAAATAAAGATAACAAGCATACTGCCGCTAATGCTGATAGGCTTGATAATCGGCCCTATCCTCCACATGGTCGACAGCAGCCCAGGCAGCGTCATTGCCGATTTATCCCCATACATAAGTGCGATAGCCATAGCGTTCATACTGTTTGACGTTGGGATCAACCTGAATCCGTTAAACCTTAAAAAAGTATTTGCAAAGGCGTCTGCGTTCATGCTTGGCGTAGGGGTAACTACCGGGGTGGTGCTTTCCATAATAGCGTTTTTTGCATTGCATTGGACGCTTCTCGAAGCGTTTATGTTTGGTTTTGCGCTTTCAGGGCCAAGCAGCATAATCGTGCCTACGCTTATGAAAGTGATAAGGGCGCCAGATGAGCTAAAGACGACTCTGCTGTTTGAAAGCGTATCATCAGATACTCTGGAACTGATAATACCCGTGATACTTCTAAGCATAATCCTTACTGCCAATATTACTGCGGCAGACGTAGTCGGGCTTGTGGTAAGTGCCATATTCGGCTCCATAATCGTAGGCGCAGCCTCTGCGCTATTCTGGCTTTTCGTATTGGGCAGGTATAAAAATTACAGCAGGGCGTACAGTTGGATGCTTACAATATCGATGGTATTGGCCACATATGGCATATCCCAAATAATGGGCATGAGCGGCCTCATAGCTGTATTTGTGTTCGGCATACTGTTTACGTCAATAGGCTCGATAAGGCATATAAGCAGCATAACACACGAGCCAACAAGCTGGGAAAAATATTTCTCAATGCCTGAAGACGTAGAGCACATACGGAGCTACCAGAAGGAGATAACGCTGTTCACGAGCACCTTCTTCTTTGTTTATATAGGCCTGCTGTTTAGCATAAGCAATGCGACCGTATCCGCCCTTGTTCTTGCCCTTATGCTGTCATTCATAATAATGCTGGTGCGCCTCTTCTTTGCGCCTATGCTAAAGCCGTTTATGTCAAATAACAGCGTAGACAGCGCCCAGCAGCAGAAATTAGTATACTATAACATTGCCAGGGGCCTTTCGCCTTCGATTGTTGCGACGCTGCCCCTTGCCGCAGGCATAATAATACCTGGGTTCCTTGATGAAATATTCATGGTTATACTGTTTACTAATGTGCTTTCCACTGCAGGTGTATTCCTTGCATATAAATATGCCGGCCGCGTAGCATGAATGCGTTGCTGAATTCAAAAATCGGTTATAAATAGGCTATAAGAACCTATCGTATATATAATATTATGATTCCTAAAATAAATTGATAAGATTGGTGTAAAAATGGTAGTAGCAGATCCTTTATACGCAGTTGCAGCTTCAATAGCGATTGCAGGCGGACTTATTGGCACGGGCATGGCTCAGCAGGGCATTGGAGCAGCAGGCATGGGCATAATAGCTGAAAAACCTGAAAAATTCGGGCAGGTGCTGTTCTTCTTCGTAATACCCGAAACGCTTTGGATAATTGGTTTCGTACTTGGGCTCATACTGCTTTTGCAGATACTTTAGTACTCAAAGGGCGGTAAACGATGAGTTTCGAAGAGATACTTGAAAGCATAAAAAAACAAAAGGCAGACAGGCTACGTGAGATATCGGGCAATTCCGATGATGAGGTTGCCCAACTCCTCTCGAAAACCGCCGCAGAAGTCGGCGAGTATTCAAAAAATCTTCAAGCAAAAGCGAAGCTTGAGCGTGAACAGATTATGAGCAGGGAAATGTCGAAGGCCGCAATCAAAGCCAAAAGCGTATACAACGGCGAAGTAAATGCCGCAATAGAGTCAACCCTCGATGCAATAATGGAAAATTATATGAAATATATGAAAACGAGCCAGTATAAGAAATTGATCGCAAAGCTGGCTTCAGTAGCCTTGGGGGAATTGGGGGACGATTGCACTATAATTATAAGCAAGGAGGATGCCAAACTCATAAGCAAAGGCAAGCAGAAGTTTGTGCTGGCCGACGCAGGAAGCGAGTTCGTCGGAGGTCTGAAAGCCATATCAAAAGACGGCAAGCGCGAAGTAGACTATACATTAAAGAGCATAATTGAAAACTCCAAGAATGATATAGCGAACAAAGTCTTGGAGTTCATAAAGGAGTAATCATGGACACAGCTTATATCGGCAAATACGGCCAGCTCAGGGTTTTAGGCACTGCATTTCTTGATGGAGGTTTTATAGACCAGCTATCCCAAAAGAAAGGAGACGAATTTGTCAAACAGCTATCTGCTGCCAACTATTCAAAGGAGATTGACGGCTTATCTGGGCTTTACAAAGGTACTGACCTGATAGAAGCGGTAATAAATGCACATATGATGTCGTCTATGCAAAACGTGCTGTTCGCCGTGCCAAGCAATGCACTGCCATTTGTAAATGCTTATCTAAGCAGATTTGACATAGAAAATATAAAGCTTATAATATCATCAAAAAAGCTCGGATACAGGGTCGAGCAGACAGAGGCATTCTTGGTAATAGGGAGAGGAGTGCCTGCCGGGCTTCTCGGTGCCATAATAACGAAAGAAGACTACAAAAATATCCTTGAGCAGAGCGACATAGAAGGCGTGGTGAAGAATCTGGTAAAATACGGATATGGCGTCACTCTAATGAAATCAATGGATGATGTAAAGAAAGACAACGATATATCCGGGATGATACTGTCATTGGACCTGCTGTATTACGACAGGCTAATCGATGCATACCGGATGCATAACAGCCCAGAGGGCCAGATTCTAAACTACCTGCGCGATAGCATAGACATAAAGAACCTAATGAGCAGCATAAAAGCTTCCGTTATGCATTATAAGGATATAAAATCATACTTTATAAAAGGCGGCAGCATTCCTGAAAGCACGCTGTCGGAACTGGCTGAGAAGGACATATATGAAATAAAGGACTATTCCCCATTCAAGATAGACTATGCGTTTGACCTTTATAAGAAAGATCCATTCCTTAGCTATATAGAGGTGGCGCTGAAAAAGGAATTATACAAGAAGTATCTGGGCATCTTCAGGCGCTCTGGGTTCTCATTGGGATTCCTTCTGGCGTTCATGATGCGCGCAGAAATAGAGCGCGATGAAGTGAGGAATGCGTGGCTTAAAAACTATTACGGGTTGAGCGACGAGCGCTTCAGCCACATGAAAATATTGGATTATATAATATGAACGCACAATATGGAAGCATGGTACAAAAATATGATGTGAACGCATGGAACTTGAAAAGATAGCTGTTATCGCAGAAAGGGAAGTCGCATTGGGCTTCAAGCTTGTAGGGATAAAGGATGTTTTTATATCGTATGGGGAAGAGGGCGCGGGCAAGCTTGCCGAGATTGCAGAATCTGCGCAATACAGCCTTGTGATCGCGTCTGATTCGATACGCGATGCGCTTACAACTTCTGCATTGAGGCGTTTCGAAACGATGCTCAAGCCAATAGTGGTATTTATACCCACGGGAGCCAATGAGGGCAAAGCCGAATCCGTAGAGGCTCTTGCAAAAAGGATTTTAGGTGTCAATATTCAAAATGTTAAGTGATATCATGGAAGGCAAAATATTCAGGGTTTCTGGCCCGGTTGTAATAGCTGATGGCCTGGACAACCCTAAGATGTATGACGTTGTTAAGGTAGGCAGCTCAGGATTAATAGGGGAAATAATAAAGTTGGACAAAGCGCAGGCCATAATACAGGTTTACGAGGATACCAGCGGCATAAAACCCGGCGAGCCCGTAGAAAACACCCACAGGCAGCTCTCCGTGATGCTGGGCCCTGGGCTGATAGGTTCCATATACGACGGCATACAGCGTCCGCTTGACAAGATAATGTCAAAAAGCGGAGATTTCATAGCCCGTGGAATTGAGGTAGAGCCGCTTGATACTGGGAAGAAATGGCATTTCGTTCCGTCGGTAAAAGACGGCGATGCAGTAACATCTGGTGCAATTATAGGCGAAGTTGAAGAAACAGAAATAATAAAACACATGGTAATGGTGCCATATGGAGTTGCTGGCGTCATAAAAGGCCTGAAGGAGGGCGATTATACAATAAAAGAAAAGATAGCTTCGATTACCGACAGCCAGAAGAAAAGCGTCGATATTGCCATGCTGCAGTATTGGCCCGTAAGGATGCCGCGCCCCGTAGCCGATAAGCTTCCTCCCGATATACCATTAATAACGGGGCAAAGGGTCATAGACACATTGTTTCCGGTAGCAAAAGGGGGAACAAGTGCGGTTCCCGGGCCATTCGGGTCTGGCAAAACCGTAATACAGCATCAGCTGTCCAAATGGAGCGATAGCGATATAGTCATATATGTGGGATGCGGAGAACGCGGCAACGAGATGACTGAGATACTCTCAACATTCCCCGAGCTTAATGATCCAAAATCAGGGAAACCGCTGATGCAAAGGACAATACTGATTGCAAATACGTCTAACATGCCTGTCGCAGCCAGGGAAGCCAGCATATATACTGGAATAACGCTGGCAGAATATTATAGGGATATGGGGTACAATGTTGCCCTTATGGCCGACAGCACATCAAGATGGGCAGAGGCGCTAAGGGAGATATCTGGGCGATTGGAGGAAATGCCTGGAGAAGAAGGATATCCTGCATATTTGGGAAGGAAAATCGCAGAATTCTATGAGCGTGCAGGCAGGGTAAATGTCATGAGCGGCAGCACTGGATCAATAACTGCAATAGGCGCAGTCTCACCTCCGGGGGGAGACATATCTGAGCCGGTATCTCAAAATACTCTCAGAGTTACAAGGGTTTTCTGGGCTTTGGACGCTTCGCTGGCGAACAGCAGGCACTTCCCTTCAATAAACTGGTTGAACAGCTATTCGTTGTACATAGACGATCTAAAGCCTTGGTACCTGAAGAATGTTGCAGAAGATTGGCCTGAACTCTACCAGAAGGCTATGGGCACGCTGCAGAAAGAGGCTGAAATAAACGAAATTGTGCAGCTTGTAGGATATGATGCGCTTCCGGAAGCAGACAAACTGATACTGGACGTAGCGAAAAGCATAAGGGAGGATTACCTGCAGCAAAGCGCTTTCGACGAAGTCGATGCATATACATCAATACGCAAGCAGTATATGATGCTAAAGTCAATCCTTGCATTGGGCGATGAGGAGGAAATAGCACTCAGCAAGGGTGTGGCGATGGAACAGATGGCTGATCTAGAGGTAAGGCAAAAGATAGCGAAGATGAAATTCGTGAAGGAAGAAGCGATAGAGCAGTATTATAATGAAATAATATCGTCTATATCTAAAATAAAGGCTATTGAGCCAGAGAAGAAATAAATGGTGCTAGAATGAATGACATATACTATAAAACGATAAACAAGGTCACAAACGTGCTTCTATTTGTAGAGGGCGTAAAGGATGCCGGATACAACGAATTGGTCGAGGTAAAACTGGAGGACGGCAGATCAGTCACAGGACAGGTCCTCGACAGCAGGGACGGCTTGGCAATAGTGCAGTCATTCGGCGAGACGAGAGGCATGAATCTGGGCAATACTAAGGTCAAATTCCTGGGCAATACTGCACATATAAACGTGAGCACAGACATGCTTGGCAGGATATTCGATGGCATGGGCCGTCCAAGGGACAGAAGCCCTCCCATATACAGCAACGAATCTCTGGACATAAATGGCAGCTCTATCAACCCGTATGCAAGGGAAGAGCCGTCGGAATTCATACAGACCGGCATATCCACTATTGACGGGATGAATACCCTGGTAAGAGGGCAAAAGCTGCCAATATTCTCAGGCTCTGGACTTCCTCACAATCGCATAGCTGCACAGATAGCTAGGCAGGCGAAGATATTGGGCGAGAGCGAAGGCTTTAGCGTTGTATTCGGAGGCATAGGCATAAACAGCGAAGAGGCAAACTTCTTCAAGAAGGAGTTTGAAGAGACCGGTGCATTGGAGCGCGCAGTGATGTTTCTTAATCTGTCGTCTGAACCGTCTATGGAAAGAATAATCCTCCCTAGGCTTGCGCTTACGACTGCGGAATATTTGGCATACAAGGAAAATATGCATGTGCTGGTAATACTTACAGATATGACAAACTACTGCGAGGCGCTGAGAGAAGTTTCCGCAGCAAGGGAAGAGGTCCCCGGAAGAAGGGGATATCCTGGATACATGTATACGGATCTTTCTACAATATACGAGCGCGCCGGGAAAATAAAAAGCAGAAAGGGATCTATAACACAGATACCTATACTCACGATGCCGGGAGATGACATCACCCATCCAATACCTGATCTTACTGGTTACATAACTGAAGGCCAAATAGTGCTCAGCAGGGAATTATACAGGCGTGGAGTATATCCGAATATCGATGTCCTTTTATCGCTGTCAAGGTTAATGAACCAGGGCATAGGCAAGAAAAGCACCAGGGAAGACCATAGGGGAGTAGCAGATCAGCTTTATGCTGCATACGCGAGAGGTAAGGACCTCCGCAGCCTTACTGAGATTGTCGGAGAAGAAGCGCTCAGCGCAAACGACAAGAAATTCCTTAAATTCGCGGATTCGTTCGAGAGCAACTTCGTGAAGCAGGATTATTATGAAGACCGAAGCATAGAAAAAACGCTCGGCATAGGCTGGGATCTCTTCGCCCCGCTTGACGAAAGGGAGATAAAGCGCATAAAAGACGAATACATTAAAAAATACGGCAAGTGGAATAATGGCGCAAAGTAACCTGAAGACTACTAGAATAGAGCTCATAAAGACAAAGGGCAGGATAAGGGTCGCCTCAAAAGGCCTGAATCTGCTCAAGATGAAACGCTCTAGCCTAGTGCTGGAATTCTTCGACCTCGCCAGGCAGATAAAAGCCTTGCGCGGAAACCTATACGCAATGGTATCGCAATCAATAGAAAGCATCAAGCTTGCGGAGATGGTATCCGGGAGGATCAATCTGGAAAGGATAGCTGCGGAGCAGAGCGATATATCCGCCAAGGTGTCTGCAAAAAACGTCATGGGCGTAAAGATACCGAATATAAACCTAAACGGATACGCCTCAATGCCGATGGGGTACGAGCTCATCAGCGTACCTACTTCCATAGAAGACGCAAAGCGAAGCTATCTGGAATTGTTTATGATGCTCATAGAAATAGCGGAGAAGGAGAATTCTCTGCGTAAGCTGCTGCATGAAATAGAAAAGCTTAACCGGCGCTCGAATGCCATTGAAAACGTGGCAATACCGAATTTAAAATCAAAGGTATCCTATATAAAGCAGCGTCTGGAAGACCTTGAGCGGGACCAGATAGTTTCATTAAAGTTTATAAAGGGCAAGTTGAATGAAAACGTATAACTATAAGAATTATTGGGCAAAGGGGAGCAATGCAATGCCCGTGCCTAAGGCTAGCGGCGCCAAAGCCCTAAGGAGGTTTAGGGCCATAAAGATGGCGTTTTTGGCGTTCAACGTCATCGCAACTATGGCATTCCTGTTCTTTGTCATCATGGTGTTGAAATGAGCGATATAAGCATTTTAGAAAAGATAAAGCAGGCCGAGACTGATTCTGAAAAAGAGATAAAGGATGCAGAGGAAGAAGCACGGATAAGGCTGATTGAGGCGCATGCAAAGGCAGAAGAGGATTTAAAGGCTGGCATAGAAAGTGCAGATCTTGCATATCAAAAGGAAATTGCGTCTGCCGAAGCTGATGCATCAAAGCGTGCAAATGAAATCTATGAATCGAAGATCGCAGGAATAAAGGCCCTGAAAAAACCAAGCGATGAAGATGCAATGAATATGTTCTCTGACGCTGTAAATGAGAAATTCGGTGTATGAATGTTCAAACCTGCAAAGATGTCAAGGATAAGGCTCATAATAGACAGGATGTATTATGAGCCTGCGCTCTCAGCACTCCATGACCTTGGCGTAATGCAGGTAGAGCAGGTGCCGGAAGACGTATTCATGCTTCTTGGGAGCCACGCAATAAAATACGGGGAGGTAAGCACATATGCTCAAAGATTTCGCAGCCTGGAAGGCATGATGCACCAAAAAGAATCAAAAAAACGCTACCGTTTTGAAAGCTTAAGCGATCTCTTTTCAAAGGCAGATTCCATAAAAATAGCCGATCGGGTATCTGCAATAAGCAGGGACATAGAAGCATTGTCGTCTAAGCTTAAGAACCTGAACGATAAGCTAAGTACGGTACGCATGATCGGGCATTTTGATAAAGACCTATCAATATTGAATTCCAGCATGACTATGTCATTTCTTGCATATGGCCAGAAGCTTGACGAATTTTTGGAAAATGCAGAAAAAAATGTTGACTGCATAATTTCCCGGGGCAAAAACTCTGCCATAATATCAATATCAAAGCAGGACCAGAACAAGTTCGGAAAATTTTCAGAAAGCTATAAGATAAGGCTAGAAGTGCTGCCTGAATTCAAGGGCAGCGTGGCGGAAGAGAGGTCAAGGCTAAACGCCGAGATTAAAAAGCTTGAGATGCGCAAGTCATCGCTCAATGATGAGCTTGATGCGATATCCAATGAGTATTACGGGATAGTAAGCGCAATAAGAGAGCAGTTAGATTTGGAAACGGAAAAGCTGGATATAACTTCTAGGCTGGGGATAAGCAAATCTGTGATAACTATAGACGGATGGGTGCCAGCAGCCAATATGAAGGGCCTTGAAAAGGACCTGGCAAATGTAACTAAAGAGCATTATATACTCGATACAGTTGAGACAAAATCGCTGCCTCCAACAAAATTCGACAACCCTGTAAAGACCAGGCTTTATGAATTTTTCATAAGGTTTTATTCCCTGCCAAGGAGCGACGAGATAGACCCTACTGTAATGTTTGCGTTTATATTTCCAATATTCTTTGGACTTATGGTTGGGGATGCAGGGTATGGAATTATTATGCTTCTCGGCGCGCTGTGGCTTATAAGAAGAATGAAGCATCCGCCAAAGAAGAGCCTCATACCAAAACCGATCAGCAGGTTCATAGGCACTATAATAAGCCCTAACGGCATGGTCACGATAGCAAAGGCGATAATACCCGGATCAATAATAGCAATAGTATTGGGCATTGCATTCAACGAATACTTCGGATTCCAGCTTCCATACACTGCGCTCTTCAATGTGGAGGTGAACCTCTCAAAATTGCTGGTCATATCCGGATGGATAGGCGTAGCTATGGTGGCTTCAGGTTTTATCCTGGGTTTCTTTAATAGGATGGCAGCAGGGCAGAAGAAGAAGGCATTAGGCAGGCTTGGCTGGCTTTCAGCAGCGATAGGCATAGTAATATTTGGCCTTGCAGTACTGCACAGATCTCAGCTTGGCTTTAGCAACATACCTGTAGCTTTATCATATGTGCTAATCGCGGGCGGCATAATGTCTGTCCTGGCATTTGAAGGCTTTGAATCGCTTATGGAAATACCGTCGCTTGTAAGCCACATATTGTCATATACCAGGTTGGTCGGCATACTTCTTGCATCTGTGATATTGGCAGGTGTTATAGATTTTGTTTTCATAAGGGGATGGGCCCATGGCCCGCTGCTGGGCATAGTCGGCACGCTCATACTTATAATAGGGCAGCTTTTCACATTTGTGATAGCTATATTCGAGCCCGGGATACAGGGCGCCAGGCTTATTTATGTGGAATTCTTCTCGAAATTCTATACCGGCAATGGCAACGAATTCAGGCCCTTTTCTAGCAGGCGCAGGAGGACGCTGAGCAGGTTCGAAATAGGCGAATAGCAAACATCACATAGGATGCACAGCTGTCTGTGGCTTCATAATGCACAAAATCCTTTTTTATAAATCTTCAATAAGCTATATTAATTTTAAATCAATAGATCAATCGTGGTTTATTGCACAGGTATATAAAGGGCGCCAGGAGCGAGAGAGAGCTCATAAATACGTTTTACGGCAAAGGGTATTCCGTAATGAGGTCTGCCGGCAGCGGCGTAAATTCATTGAGCCCTGATATATTGGTATTCAGGAACGGGAAAGGGCTGGCTTTCGAATGCAAGGCTTGGGAGAAGTCCGGGCTTGCTATAGAAACAGAGAAGTTTGAAGTCCTAAAAAATTGGGAGGCAAATACGGGCACAAGCACGTTCATAGCGTGGAGGATGAGCGGAAAAGGCTGGTATTTCATAAAACTAGACGAGATGTCGAAGGCGAAGAAGAACTACACGGTGACAAAGTCAAACGCCATGAAAATAAATCGCCGCATAGAGCAATTTTTTGAAAGCGCGTAAGCGCATGCAAAAGCAGGCATTCAGGGCGTAAGCCTTTTCCTGTCCCTTGGGAACAACGCGCATTCCCTTATATTGTCCATGCCCGTAATCTTCATTGCCAATCGCTCTAAGCCAATGCTCCATCCTGCATGGGGTGGCGCGCCGCACCTAAACGCATTGACATAAAAATCAAATGATTTCGGATCCATGCCTTTCTTTTTTATAGCTTCTATGAGCAATTCAGGAAGATGAATCCTCTGTGCGCCGCTAGATATCTCCATGCCTTTGTATATGAAATCAAAGCTGTTCGAGAGTTCCGGATTTTTGTCGTTCGGCATAGAATAGAACGCCCTTACTGAGCCAGGGTATTCGGTGACTACCACTGCATCTCCATATAAATCATTTATCATTTTTTCGTCCTCGCGAGTGAAATCGTCGCCGAATTTTATGCCAGCCGATTTTGCTTTCAGGGCTTCTACTACTTCTGTGTATGTTACGACCTTTGCCTCGGGCACCTCCAGATTTACGTTGAGTATTTCAAGATCCTTGGCGTTTTTGGCCTTGACCTCTTTGATAATGCCTGTAACTGCTTCTATAAGTATGCTTATAACATCCTGATGGTCTGCAAACGCCATTTCTATATCCATCTGCGTTACTTCGTTGAGGTGGTATACGTCGTTTGATTTTTCTGCGCGGAATACTGGTGTTATTGCAAATACCCTATCCAATCCTCCTATGACTGCCAGTTGTTTATAAAGCTGCGGCGATTGGGCGAGAAATGCCTTAGACTCAAAGTATTGAACCGAAAACAGCTCAGATCCTCCTTCAGTCGCTTCTGCAACTATCGATGGCGTACGTATCTCAAGAAAATGCCTGCCTAAAAGAATTTCCCTAAATGATGACAGTATTGTAGATTCTATCTTGAAGATGGCTTCGGTCTGCTGCCTTCTCAGGTCTATATACCTATAATTAAGGCGCACGTCCATCTCCACTGGCACCTTTCCAGTAACTTCAAATGGTATTTTTGCTGATATGGGGTTAAGGTTTTCTATCTCCATTATCGCTATCTCAAAGCCGCTCTTCGCCTCCGGATTGGCCTTTACTGTGCCAACAATGCGCACTACGCTTTCCTTCGGCAGCGACATCCGGTCCATCAATGAGTCTGCTACAACCCCTTTCTTTCCAATGACCTGGGCAATGCCTGTAACGTCCCTAAGCAGAAGGAACGTCATCTTGCCAAGTTCCCTTACTTCGTGCACCCATCCGGACAGCGTAACCTCTTTTCCATCCATGCTCGCATTGAGCTCTTCTATAAAATGCGTCCTCAACAACGTGAACACCTGTGCAGCATATACTCGATTAAGCAGGATATTGAATGCAGCATTATCCTTTTAAAGCGAATATATTTATTCCTTGATTTATTTCTGTAAAAAATCAAATAAAAGAATTAGATGACGGCATATCGCCATCATTTGCACAAAAGGATCTGTATTGCGCTGACTTTAGATCTTGTTCCATCTTCGTTGGTCAACTCCTCTGACGAAGTAGATATATTCTTCAGTTTAAGATCAGGCATGAACTTATTCGTGACTATCTCTTTTACATCTACTGCCTTGGAGATCGCATTGCCCCTGGCCTTTAATACGACTTCTGCCATGCCATTGTTGAACTGGGTAACTACTGCCAGAACGTAGTTCATCGTTGGCTTTTTGCCTATATATACTATATTCTCGTTTGCCTTTTCCTGATTTTGTGTATTTTCAGCCATTTATATCACTCGCTTGTTGTTAACATAAGATATGTGCACTTCCTATCTATTGATTTGCAGGATATTTATAACTTCCGCAGATATTGCTATTGCAGTTAATGGGGTCTGGAATATTCATTCAGAATCCTTATATATCTTTGAGAGTTCTTTGTCAATATCTATATCGACGCCTAAATTGGAATATATATGCAATGGGTATGCAAGCGCCACTTTCTTTAGCAGTTCAGCCTCTTTGATAATGCCTGCCTCTTCGGCAAATGGCATTTCAGAGTTTATCGTTTTTGAAATCAGCGTAAGTATAATTTCAGTCATTTCGATAAGCCTGCCGTCATCAATGCGCTTCTCTGATATTATGCGCTTCGCTTCTTCGAAACCCCACTCTATCTCCTCACCCTGATAATCGAATGCCTTCCCGAACGATCTCATATACTCTGGCATTACGAAATAGAACACCTTATAAAACATCATACCGAATGCAGTGCCGTACGTTGATTTTATTATTATGTTCATTGCAACAAGACGTTCGTTCCAGTCCTGGAGGTTTTCTATATAGTCAAATACCTTTTTCACTGTTTCAGAAGGCGGTACGGGCTTATGCCCTAATCCTTCAAGGAGGTTCTTTATGGCGCGAAGATGCCTTTTTTCTATCTCAACCATCTCGGAAAAGTGTTTCACATATTCCTTGTTTAGATAATCTGGTTTTGACGACCATTTCTCTGCAATCTGTACGCTTCTCTCTTCCCCATAAAAGAATAAGCTCACTATGCCTACTACGCTTTCGATTTTAAATACAGTATTGTTTGGCAACACTACGCTGTTGTTTGTCACCTGCCCCTTCTTCCTCTTTACATCGACAAAGCTTGTGGCCCTTTTTATGGCATTTATCGGATCCGATCGGATGTATTCATTTAGGTAAGGTTTTACCCATATAGGCACGCCATATTTCTTCAATAATGGGTCCACTACTCCTGATATTACATCTGCCATTGCATCACATATACAGTTTAGGCTGGCATGCCACGCATGCGGATGCCAATCCTATCTATAGCATATTCTTTTTTTGTCCATCCTTTTTAACTTTTGTGCTTTTTTTGCGCATATTAATTGTCCTGTTTGCGACAAATGCGATCGCCAAAATAACTATGATTAAGGCAATATACCCAGATGCGCCGCTTGAGCCTTTGCTTTCAGTGCTGCCGATTGGCACATAGTAATTGTTTGAGCTAGAATACTCCTGGGTAAGCGCGCCGTTCGGCTGCCTCCATTGCTCGTATATTGTGGCAGGAAAGTCCCCAGCGGAACTCTGTTTATCTACGCTTATGTAGAATGTAACGTTCTCTGAGCTTCCGGGCGCTATGCTATTTACATATACGTTTGAATCCGTGACAGTTATCGGGTATATGGATTGCAGCGTAAAGTAAGCTCCATTGGCCGGCTCATTGCCTACGTTCTTTATGGTAAACTTCAAGGGAGCATAGGTTGCACCGGGGGCTGCATTTGAGTATACTGCAGTAACGTTAAACATTGCGCTTCCGGCGAGGTGCAGCGGTATGTACTCTACGGATAATGTCCGATTCATGCCATTTGAATAATTGTAGCTCACATCGGTTGACAGGTTTTCATTGCCGCTTGAAGTCATATTCCCATATGCCTTTACGAGCAGGCTTGCAGGCATTGATTGCCCTGGCGCAAGCGTCCCTAAGAAGAGCGAGGATGTAGAGCCATCCGGAGCTATGAAACCGTTCTTTATGAAGTTAATTTGCACGTCTTTCGCCGTGCCTGTGCCTGTATTCTGCACCTGAAGCTCCAATGTCTGGTTTGACCCGGGTGTCAGTGTTTGTGGCGTTGCGCTTACGGCGCTGACGATTATATCCGGCTTGTTAAGAATTACATCTATCGGCACTGAGATATTTGAGTTATAACTAGCCCCATATCCTGTTGAATAATGCTCGTTTAGGTTTAGGTAGTTCGTACCCTGCGATATATTTTGGTTTTCTTCCAGCATGACCTGCGATGCAGATGGCGTTTGGCCCACGTTGCCGAAATTTATGGTGCTTGATCCTACTGCGATGATAGGCCCTCTAAGCAGTTTTACGGTCATATTCCTCGCCGTCCCGCCTCCAGAATTGACTGCCTCTAATGTGGCTGCAAACGGCACTCCAGGACTTATGCTTCCTTCTGGCACTATGTTGAAATTCACATTGGCAAGCCCATGCACGTATATTGTTATCGGCATTACGGACTGGGCTGGCTCTTCCTGCGTTGTGCCAAAACCATCGGCCTGCGAAGTCTGGTAATTTGCTATCACATCTATCGTATATACGCCGGAAGGAAGATAGTTCGGTATGTGTAGAGTGTAGTCGAATACATCGTAGCCGAGCCCGCCAAATATGCCTTGCCCTATGGTATCGGTGATGAATGAATGCGATGGCGTAACGTTTATTATCGGGTTCTCTGCCTGAAGATACAAATTAACATTGTTCAAGGTTTGGGTATACGAATTGTATAGCTGGAATTGCACAGTAACATTTTCGCCAGCTACAACGGGCTGCGGCAAAACCTGCAGATTAGTTATCGAAAGAGCGCCGTTGCCGCCTCCAAATGCAGACGTTGTCTGGGCATACGCCGAAATTGCGAACATCAGCATAAAAATTACAGCTGCAAGCGCAGCAATCCTATTCATCCATAAGGGTCTTTTCGTATACATTTTTTCACCTGTTTAATCATCATATAGTATTTTTGAACGACTTCAAGCATATTGCAAACATCACTATGGCAAAGCCTATGAGGACGCCGAACTCCAACGCTATCATCGGTAACGGGTATGTCCCGTTTAGCATTATCGACCTTATGCCATTTACTGCATATGTCAGCGGATCCACTGCATTTATTACGCGCATCCATGACGGCATAGAGGATGCAGGGAAGAACGCCCCGCTCAAGAACCATAAGGGCAATGTAAAGACGTTTGCTATTATGGCATATAACTCAACCTTTTTTAGGTTTGCAGCCAGCGCTATTGATAACGCACTAAATCCAAGTGCGACGATAAACGAGAGCAGGAATATCCATATTATGCCTATGATTCCCATGGCCACAGATGAGCCAAGCAAGAACGCTATTGCCAGCGTGACTATCACGTAGAGCACGGCCTGAAGCGTGCTGGAAAACATCTTGCCCAATATTATGGACGTTTTTGTAACTGGGGTTATAAGAAAAGCCTTCATAGTGCCCAGTTGCCTATCTGTTATCACAGAAAAACCTCCGCCGAACATCGTACCAAAGACTACAATCATAGCCAATACCCCTGCAACAAGAAACTCCTCGTATGACGCCTTGGTTCCAGATAAAGAGACCTCTTTCACTGTGCTAGACGGGGCAGAGGGAAGGCTCATCGACTGCACCGATGACCTGCTTATTACATGTGCTCCAAAATTCGATGCTTGCAACTGTATGAAGCTTAACGCAGAACCTGCATCGGTTATGTCAGAACTGCTGTAATATTCGTATATGCTCGTTGAGCTGCTTGAGAACGACCCGAAATTCGGGGCTATAACCACGACTACGTAAACGCTGCCTGATCCGAGCATGGATATGGCTGCATTCTCGTTTGTTATGGCTTTTATAGAAACTGCGGAATGCGATTCCAATGTATTTATGAATTGCAGCGACTGGGGGTTGTTGGCCAGATTCACTACTGCAATAGGCACATTTGACGAAGTAGATCCAAGATTTCCGAAAAATACCAGTATTATTAACGGAAATATCAATGCTCTTACGGTGTTGGCGCGGATGTTGCTCTTGAATACGAGCATCTCGCGCCTGAAAATAGTGTACGCATCAATAAAAGTATTCTCTATGTCCATCATACCACTATCCGTGCATATTCATTATCCTTGACCTGTTTGACTGCTGCTCGCCTAGCGTATCGCGGAGTCCCGCCCCCGTCAATTTTATGAATACGTCGTCCAACGTTGGAAGATGTATGCCTATCGATATTATCTGTATTTTGTTTTTTGTCAGCGACGCAATAATCTTTGAAAGCAATGCAATATCCGCTTTTATTGGCGCATTTATCCTGTCTATATTCTCGGTTACCTGCAGTTTGAATTCCTTGGAAAGTATGGCGCTAACCTTCTTCACCGAGCCTTCATCCGTCACTATATCCAATATGCTTTCGTTGCTCACCAATTTTTTAAGTTCAGATGCAGTTCCCAGCGCCTTTATCTTCCCATGGTCTATTATGGCTATGCGATTGCAGAGCTGGTCTGCTTCCTCTAGGTACTGGGTTGTCAATATTACCGTAACTCCGTTTTTGGCAAGAGCCTTTATGCGCTTCCACATATCTACCCTGTTCTGGACATCCAATCCAGTTGTGGGCTCATCAAGTATGAGTATCTTTGGCTGATGTATCATGGATTTTACAAGATTCAGCCTGCGCTGCATGCCCCCTGAAAAAGAGCCTGCCTTAGAATTGGCGAAATCCGTAAGCCCGCCCTCGCGCAGCGATTCCATCACTCTGCCGTCTACATCCTTTATGTGGTATAAATCTGCAAAGATCTCCAAATTTTTATATGCTGTAAGCTCGGCATCCACTACGGTCTCCTGTGTCATGAAGCCTATCATATTTTTTATTTCAGTTGCATGCTTTATGTTGTCCATGCCATCAATCAATATGCTTCCACGTGTTACCCGAAGAATTCCGAGAATCATGTTTATGGTTGTCGTTTTTCCTGCGCCGTTCGGCCCCAATATGCCGAATATTTCTCCCTTCTTTACGCTGAAGGTTATGCTGTCAACAGCTGTGAAATCTCCAAACCTCTTGATTATGTCGTTGACCTTTATTATATCCTCCAAAGATTCACCTTAGGGCCTTTTTCAGGCTTTTTACTGCGCTGTCGAAACCTTTTTTGATGTCCGTCAGTGCAGTATCGCCTTTTTTTGTAAGCGTAAAATACTTCTTTAGCCTTCCATTTTCAATCCTAGCCGTAATCTTTATGTACCCCGATTTCTCAAGTGTCGATATTACATTATAAACGTCATTTTTGATATCCTTAGAGTGAACCTTCAGGTTATTGAGCTTTGATATATCTTTTATCAGCGAATAAGGATAGACATTGCCCCGTTTTATCTTATTCAGTATTATGGCCTTTAGGATTATGTGCCTCAGCTCCTTATCCATGTAAGGATGCCACCCTCCGGGTTCAATATTCTTTGCGATAGCTCCGGATTTTGGCATTTGAAGACCAGGATGGTTATAGTTTAAAAATAAACTAGTTTTATTTTAAACTATCAATATTTAAAGCTATTGCAAATAAGAAATGAGCCAAATAAAAAAAGCGCCCTATATTGATAGGGCATTCAACTTCATACTACTCCAGATTCGCCAGCGTAAAGCAGCATGTCTCCGTATCTCTTTGTTAGCTGGCTTGCACGGATGCCGTATATCTCCCTTACGCCCTGCTTGTATGCCAATTCTACTAGACGCTGCGTTATTATGCCGTCGAACACTATGGATTTTATATCCGTATGGTCCTGTATCGTCAATATTAACTCCCTTATGGGGATTTCGGATACCATCCTTCCCTCTTCTGAGAAGAGCCTTCCCCTAAGCGTGTTCTTGAGCTCCGCCAATGCCACAGTATATTTTTCAGATGGCGAGGGCATACGCTTAGCATCTGAAAATTCTATCCTGTCTATGCCTGAAGGCTCTTCAGAATCTGCGCCGATGCGCGGTATATTAGATTGAGATTCATGTTGGCGGGCAGCTTGCTCATGCTGTGCGTCAATCCTTTGCTCTTTGTGCTCTTCGCGTTGCCTGCCATACATTCTGCTGGATATCTCAGAAGGGCTTGGCATGTTTACCTTTTCACCTTCGTATGTTCTCTGCCTTTGCCTTGGGTTCCTTTGCTGGTATGAAGAGGATGGTTTCTCCCTCTCTCCTTTATCGGTGTTTTGAGATTCCGGGTAATCCTTATGGGCATCCGCCTGCGCTATGCTCGGCTGTGGCGATGCCGTATGGTTATTCTGCCTGGAATTGTATTTCTGCCCTGAAAGCACCTGCTCTATAGGCACCCTTGACCTTAATGCCTTTATGATCTCCTTTCTGGTCAGCTCTTCGACCTCTTTTCCATCAGGGGCCCTGGCAACATAATCGACTTCCGCCATGTTCGTTATGCCCTTGAGGATCATATCTCCTCCGTGATCGCCATCAAGGAATAATGTAACCTCCTTCTGTGCGCACAGGTTAAGTATGGTCTTTGGTATATTGCCTGTCGCGCCTCCTACTGCTATGCAGTTAGCTATATCGCTCCTAAGCAGATTGACTACGTCGGCCCTGCCTTCTACGATTATAAGATTCTCATTTTTATTTATATCTGGGCCTGCGGGCAGGTTATCCGGGCCATAAAATACAACAGTGCTGGATTTGACTTCTGATTCGACCAGGTCGCTTATCTCCCTGCTGTCTGGTATTACGTTTTCCATCAGGTTCTTGACAAGCTCCTTTGCCCTGTTTATGACATGGGTGCGCTTTTCGTTCCTAGTATCCTCTATCTTTTCTATCTTAAAATTTGTTTCAAACGGGCCTACCCTGTCTACCGATTCTATCGCGGCAGCCAGTATGCATGTCTCGACCCTGCCCAAAGACGAAGGAAGCAACAGCTTCCCATAGGTCTTGTTGCCTTGCGATCCGCTGTCTATCTCTATCCTTCCTATCTTGCCATTTTTTTGCAATTCCCTTAAGTCAAGATCGCTGCCCAAAAGGCCTTCTGTCTGGCCAAATATTGCGCCTATTATGTCCGGTTTCTCTACTGATCCGGATATGTTGAATTTCGCTTCAATCATATATTTTACTATATCTATGTATGTTTTAGCCATGATAAATCACTCCTACTGACTTCTTCAGGAACAGGCATACAGATAGGGTGTTTATTCAAGTAAAGTTTCAGCATTAATTAATGAGTGTAATTCGCCATGCTGTACGCATCCACGCACAGAGCACTGGACTCTTTTAATACCCAAAAAATACATTGATTGCACCTTATAAATATGACTCTTCCAAAGCTATATTGCCTAAATAGATATATAAACTTTATCTACTCTCATGGCACGCATATCTGCTTGTTGTGCTCATGGTGCATTCACTTTTTATCCAGTCTATCGGTAATGCATTTCTTGTATTCATCGAGCCATTCCATGTGCCACGAATTCGGGCTGTCTTTTATTACTATTATCTCGCGTTTGTTGTTGGGATCGTTGGCGAGTTTCTTCTCCCTCATCGCCCTTTTGTATTGTAATATCCTTTTTGATATGG
>JAKBRJ010000024.1 GCA_021834785.1 Microcaldota archaeon | reverse complement strand
TTTTCACTGCATCTAATGCGAACGAGAATGCATATGGGGACCTTTGAAGCAGCATCACGTCATATTTTTTATTGTTCTTCCATGCACTCTCTTCCAGTGCAGCGTAGCTTATCGCATGGCGAACCGATGAATGCACAAGGGTTTTGTAAGAGTCTATCTCTACGTCTGCGAACTTATTAAGGAGCCTTGAGAAAAAGCCGTTTTCAAGAACGTGCGCCTTTGCATCAAATGCTTTTATGCCATAGGTATCGGATAGCTTTATTTCTACGGCTTTTGATATTGTAGTCTTTCCGGCGCATGGCTTGCCATCTATTATAACTGTGAATGCCATAAATGCAGTTTTCATATAAGATATTTATCACTTGCCATACGAAATGTTCTGGCGTCCCAAAAATAAATCCCAGGTTACCTTGGGGCAAATTTATGGATTAGCCTTTTCGCAGAATGCGCTGTCGAAAGCTTTATTCGGAGAAAACGTCAGCTTCCTTGATAACCAGCCGAAAGCAGTTCTTTAAGCGTGTCAATTATATAGTTTGCATTCCTTATTATGTCGCTCTCAGATATTATGCCTACAATCCCTTCAGACCTGTCGATAACACATAGCTTCTTGACCTTTTTCCTTACCATCAACGCGGCAGCCTCCTCAAGTGTTGCATCCTCACTGATTTTCACAAGCGGAAAACTCATTATGTCCTTTGCAGCCACATCTGCGTTGCGTCTCTTTTTTGCAAGCATTCTCCTGATTATGTCGCGCTCTGTTATTATACCGGCAGGCTTCTTTCCGGCATTCAGTATTACTACCGATCCTATGCTGTGCCTCTTCATCTTCTCAGCAATCACATATGCGCTGTCGCTCTCGCGTCCTGTTACAACTGGCCTGCTCATGATCTCGTGCACTTTTATGGAACGCTTCAGCAATTGCATAATATCAATAAGTATTGGATGCCTGGCTTTTAATGGCTTCCCTTCTGTTAGACATCTGCTTACGGCATAATTTTTTAGCTTCCGTCAACAAAGAAATCCTTGAGGTAAGCGTAAAGCACACAATACAAGGGATTGTTTCTGGTTTATATGGCAGAACGATAGGAATTTACAGAGTGCATAGCAGAAAGCCCACGCACTTAGAGAAGCCTTGATGTTTCGTCATCCTCTTTCTCGTATTCATCGTAGCCTATGGTGCCGTAAAAGTCTTCCCTTGTCATAATGCCATCAATAATGTCCTTCTGCGTGCCAGACCTTGCAAGCCCTCCATATATCTTCTTTGATGCCAAGGCTGACCCGCGGAAAGCGGTAAGCGGAAATATCACTATCTTGTATCCGATGCTTTCCAGATCCTTTGCCGACAGCAACGGGCTCTTGCCAAATTCTGTCATGTTGGCTAACAGCGGCGCATGTATTTTTTTTGCGCATTCTTTAAATTCGCTCTCTGATTCCAAAGCTTCGGTGAAGATGACATCCGCGCCTGCATCGGCATATAGGTTAGACCGCCCTATTGCAGCATCTAATCCTTCTACAGCTCTTGCATCAGTTCTGGCTATTATCACAAAATCCTTGCATTTTCTGGCCTTTACCGCGCTGCTTATCTTTTGCAGCATTGCATCTGCGTCTACAATTGCCTTGCCGTTGAGGTGCCCGCATTTCTTTGGAAGGACTTGGTCTTCTATATGTATAGCCGCTGCGCCCAAGCCTTCCATTGTTCTGACGGTTCGTATAACATTCAGGGGCTCGCCGAAACCAGTATCTGCGTCAACTATAAGCGGACTTCTTGAGACTGCAATTATATTCTTTGCATCGTATGCGACTTCGTCCATGGATATTACAGACAGGTCAGGCAGGCCCCGAGTGCCTGCAACCCCTGATCCAGACATATAAAGCGTTTTGAAGCCCGTCTGCTCTGCGATTATGGCAGACAGGCCATTGGACACGCCCGGAGCTATGATTATCTTTTTGGAATTGAGCTGCTTTCTCAACTCCTTCGCGCCCATATTGATGTTATCCCGCAAAATTGACATGCAATCGCCACGTTAAATCTTTCAAACAAAGTTATTTATGGGATTTTATAGGGGTAGGAGTATTTGGCTTGTTTTCTTGAACGTTAAAAAATTTAAAGCAACCTACCAAACATTTAAAAAGCTTTTTAGAGAAGTAATAAAAGTGATTAGGTGGCTGGGAAAAGCGTAGGTGTTGGCGATAGGTTAGATAGATTGCCTTTCAGCAGGTTCCATCTGAAGTTTCTTCTCCTTATAGCTGGGGGCGAATTCTTCAGCTTGTTTGTCTTGTTTGGACAGGGAGAACTTGCTTTGCTCGTCGAACACGCATATGGGCTGAGCAGTGTTATAGGCACTTTGATAATACCTACTGTATTCTTTGCGGGAATGTTCGTAGGCACGCTGACATTAGGTAAATTGGCAGATATGCGCGGACGTAAATACATATATTTCATGAACCTCCTTATAGTCGCAGTAGCTGGCATACTTGCAGCGTTAATGCCCAGCTACATACTAATATCAGTATTCATATTCTTCATAGGCCTTGGAGTAGGCCCTGAATTAGGCATAGCAGACACTTATGTAAGCGAGGTCATGCCTAAGAATTCTAGAGGCGCAAGGCTGGCTGAGGTTTACACCTTGGCAGTATTGGGCGCACCTGTTGGCGCATTTGTAATGTTTGCGCTTTCAGGATTCAATCTTGATTTAAGCTGGAGATTGACATTAGTAATAATTGCAATAGGCTCATTCATAATGTGGGTGTTGAGGAGGCGAATCATAGAATCGCCAAGATGGCTTGAAGGTGTCGGAAGGACTAAGGAAGCAGATGCAACAACCACAATGATAGAAAAGAGCGTCATGAGATACAACCACATTAGAGTGCTGCCTCCGGTTAAAAAGCACATTACAGTACCAGTTAGGAAGGTGGGATGGGGAACGCTGTTCGCAAAGAAGCTAAGGGCAAGGACAATAATGGTATTGATATTCCAATATGCCCAAAGCGGCGCAGCATTCAGCTTTAACGTGCTGATACCGCTGCTTTTCGTAGCCAGAGGATACACCATAACCTCATCGATACTCTTCTCGATGGTGGTGTTTTCAGGTTTCGTCATAGGCAGCCTGTTTAACATACCGATAATCGACAAGGTGGAGCGAAAGGTTGGAATTATGCTCTTCATACTTGCCGCAGGGATATTAGGAATAGGCTTTGCACTAACTACAAACCTATACCTGATGCTGATATTAGGGTTCTTTATACAGTTTTCATTCTGGAACATGAGCAACTTCTTCCACCAGTATCAGGCGGAGATATTCCCGACAAAATTGAGGGGCAGCGCAACCGGTTTGGGTCAATCCATAAATGCGCTGGCATCTGCAACGGTACCGCTGTTTATGGTTGCAGATGTGATAAGCCATGGAGTCTTTGCTACGTTCGTAGCAATATTTATCTTGATAATAATAGTCATCATAGATATTGGATTCTTTGGGCCTAAATCATCCAAGGTACAGCTTGAAGAGATATCCAACATATGAATATGCATAAGATAGAGAAGGGATCTTGCAGGCTGAAAGACGGTACGCAGCTGTCTTACCTAAAATCCGGATGCGGCAGCATCAATATTATGCTGCTGCACGGCCTCGCAGGCAGCTCATTCATATGGAGGCGCTTCATGCTCAGCAACACGGGCAGATTTACATGCTGGGCATTCGACATGAAGGGTTTTGGAGATTCATCAAAGCCCAGCCATGCATCTGATTATAAGCTTAGTGATTTAGTGAAGGAGATGCTTGAAGCGGGTCGTACGCTTGGCATAGGCAACGCCATAGTTATAGGCCATTCTATGGGCGGACAGGTGGCAATGTCGATGGCATGCACCGGCTCCAAGGCAGTACGCGCTCTGGTAGTTGTGGACTCGGGGCCTAAGCCGTCATTGAAAGTAAGAGAATGGCTCGATGAGCTTGAAAACAAAAAAGACCTCAAAGGATTCATGAAAAGCAAAGTTCCCACATTTTTCAATTCACTGACCAAGACGGAAGAGCGATCGATGGTCAGGGAGGCTATGAAGATGAGTTTCTCATCCCTTGATGGGCTCTTAAGGAACATACTGAAATTTGATGCGACCGCATGCATGAAAAAATTGACTATTCCGACCATGCTGATTTTTGGGGAGAACGACAATAACAGGAGCCTTGCAGAGCTCAAGGAATTGAACGCCCTGGTCAAAGGGAGCAGATTATACGTAGTTAAAGGCAGCAAACATTGCCCGATGTATGAAAATGAAAAGGAGTTCAGCAGGCGCGTGATAGGATTTGCAGATTTTGTAACAAAAAGGCAAGCGCGGACAAGACATGCCAAGGTTACTCCCTCTTCTCTAAAGGCAGTCAAGAAAGCAATCCGCTTATGAGCGCTTTGTATGATGCAAGCATCTTCTTTATATTGAGTTCCTTTGATATCAATTTCTGAGCGTTGTTGCCGAGCCTTTCTGCAAGCTTCTTATCCGAATAGAGCCGGTAGAACTTCTTGGCGAAATCATGCATATTGCCGTATTCGAACACCATGCCGTTCTGGTTTTCGCGCACCAGGTATTTCCTTTTTTTGTAGTCTATCATCCTGTTGTTCTTCGTATTCGCAAGCACGGGAAGGCCGCATGCCATGGCCTCAAGAAAGACTCTTGACAACCCTTCCCAATAGGAAGATGAAACGAAGAACCCTGCATTGTTGTACGCATTCAGGAGCCTGCTTTCAAGGGCAAAGCCGCAGAACGATATGCTGTCTTCCAAAGTCAATTCCTTGACAAGCTGTTTATAGTATCCTTCATCAGGACCGGTGCCGTATATTCTGAGGAGTTCCCTTCCCCTCAGTTCTGGATGCATCCTCACGACTTCCTTTATGCCCAGTATGAGCAGCGAGACGCGCTTCTGCGTCTCTTCCAACCTGCCTATAAAAATCCCTCCCTCAAAATCCTTTTTGATGTGCAGTTTGGTGAATTCCTCGTGCGGCGCTATTGGAATGTATTTTACCATTGTCTTATGGGCAAAAAATTTCCTTGCCCTCTGTTCCTGCTCCGCATTTATGGCTATATAGCATGTGAGCCATTTGTGCATCTCCCTGAATAGGTACATGCCATAGCCTTTCGAAAAGAAGTCCCTGGCGCGCTTGAGAACGATGCTGTTAGTCTGCTTGATTATTGATTTTGACATCGAATCGGACCTATTCGCGCTCATGGGAAAAATGCCCGCAAAGTGCGAGATCATCCTGCTTCCGTGAAGCATAAAATAGTGGTATACGATATCGCCCCTGTCTACATATATGGTCTTTGTCAAGGCGTTCTTTGGCATGTATTTTTTAAGCAGCAGCACGTCACGCATTGAATTTATTATTATCAGGTCGTAATGGGTTTTGTATAGTTCATCCAACGATATCGGATAATGTTCGCCAAATTTTGAGAAATCCGCAAAAAAATCAACAGTGTACCTGCCAAGGCTTTTTAAGTAGACGTAAAGCCTATGCGAGTCTTTCACTGCGCCGCCGAACGTCTTGAACGAGCCGGATTCCATTACAAGAATACTTTTCTTGCGTGATGCCACAGGCATTGTAAAACCTCTTATTTCTTATTGTGGGATTTCATGTATTTAAGCGAGTAGTGGTATGCAGCATAGAGCGCGATGGCGAAAACGCCTATCGAAGCCAGTATGACCACTGCGCTGCTTGATGACAGCGCTTTGTACCCGAAATATATGAGCACAAAATCGTATATTACGCATCCAGCTATAGAGTACGCGAAGAATCTTCTTTGAGGCATGCGGGCAAATCCAGCAGGGAAGCTCATCAAGGTCCTTAACAAAGGTATGAATCTTGAAAGGAAGACGGCGGCAAATCCGTTTCTTGAAAACCATTCGTCGAATGCATCAAGGGATTCCTTCTTTATGTGAAATGATTTAAGGTGCTTGTAGACGACATCCTTTCCCAAATAGTATCCTATGTAGTAATCGACGCCTAGCCCTACTATGCTGCCAAACAGCGCTGCAAGAAAGGCAAATGGAAGGTTGAGTATTCCCCTTGCTGCAAAGAGCCCTGCAAGCGGAAGCACAACTTCGCTAGGTATTGGCAATGAAGAGCCTTCAAGAGCCATTAGCCCGAATATGGCAGCATAGCCGTAATGGCTTATGAAAGAGCTAAGAAGCGCATACGATGCGCCGATAATCGAGAATATGCCAAGTATGTCAAAGCCCATGATATCAAACAAATGTATTGAAATGCTATATTTATTTAACTTTTGTTCGTTGGGATATTTGGATTGGAATTTATATATGATACGCAATTGTATTATTACGTGCAGTGTTTCGCATGAAGATAATAAAATTTTACAGGGATACCAATGCCCTCAAGCTCAGAGTAGACGGATTGGAGGACCTCTGGACCATACAGCGCATAATATTCCAGAACGATTTCGTAAAATCCGAGACCGAGCGGAGGTTCAGGGCCAGCGAGAGCGATGTAGGCGAACTCAAGAAGGTGATCGTAAAGGTGCTTGTTGAGAAGACCGAACTTGACAAGAATGCGCTCAGGCTCAGAGTGCTCGGCAAGATAGTTGAAGGAAGGCCGCTCGACTACATAAAGCTGAATAGCTACCACACTCTAAACATAGCTCCCGGCGATACAATAGAGATATTCAAAGCCGAATGGCCGGATTATCTGGTAGATGTCATTAAGGACGCGGCGGCAAATTCCAAGAGGGCGCGCCTGGGCATAATAGTCATAGACGACGAGAAGTTCCTCCCTGCCTTTATATTAGGGTATGGCGTGTCATTCAGGAGCGAGGTTTACAGCAACCTGAGCAAGAAGCTCAGCCCAAAGGATTTCCAAGATCAGCAGAATAAATACTTCAAGGCAGCCGTAGACACGGCAGAGGGGATGGATGTAGATACGGTAATAATAGCAGGACCGGGATTTACCAAGGATGATGTTAAAAAATATATGTCGGATCCGGGGACCGCAAGGAAGATAACAAAAAGGATAATATTCGAAAGCGTTAGCAATGCTGAAAAGAGCGGAGTATACGAGCTTATAAAGAGCGACAGGATATCTTCCATACTCGAGAAGGAGACCATCAGGTCAGAATTCATGCTTATGGAAAAGTTCCTTTCTGGGCTGGAATTGAAGGTCTCGTTCTACGGAGTGGATGGAGTTTTGAAGGCGATAGACGAATACAGCATAGATACGATATTGGTAAACGACAGCGTGCTAGGGAATAGGGATGTCCAAGCCCTGCTGGACAAGGCAGGGAAGCGCAGGATAGCTATTGTAATATTGAATTCAATTGATGAAGTCGGGCAGCAGCTGCATTTTTTCAAGGACATTGCCGGGCTCAGGGCATGATGCGGACACCCACAGCAGTAAGCATAAGCATAGGAAACGAAAGGAATAGATGGCTTGTGTTGATAAAATTAAGTGCCAAGAACGAGTGCGAGGCGACACCGTGATTTTGGTGCCGAGTTTGTGGACAATACCTTTCAAGGAAAGCTATAAATATTTTATTATGGCTACTCATTCTAGGGATAGGCATGAAGGAAATAAAATTAGAAGACTTAAAAATAATAGTGCCAGAAGACAAGAAAAAAGTAGAAAAAGAGATAAAAATAGACGAAGACATGATTTGCTTACAATGCTGGCCAGACGATTAAATCAGGGGCGAGTAGAAATCCCGGGTAGATATAATGATCGCCCCAAAGTTAATATCTGTAGAATGGGATTTATCTTACCTCTGTAATTTTTCTTGTATACATTGCCGTAATGCTACTTCGCAAGGAAGATACTTAGATAAAAACATCTATATAGACATTATAAGGCGTATTGCGAAATTAAAGCCTGAATTTTTAACTATAGGCGGAGGAGAACCTCTTTTATATGCAAACTTAGCTGAATTAATCTTAGAGGCACATAATTTAGGCATTAAACCAAGAGTTCTTTCCAATGGTTGGCTTATCAATAAAGAACTAGTTAAAAAATTGGTTGATAATGGGATGTGGGGCATCTCAATAAGTCTAGATAGTGCTAAGGCTGAAACGCATGATAAAATAAGGGGCGTAAAAGGATCGTACGATAGAGTAATAAATGCATTGAAATTATTAGTAAGTATGGGTGTAAATTGTCCAGTAGGTATGACAGTTAATGCAATCAATATCAATGATATTGAGCAAGAGGCAGAGCTGTGCTATAATCTTGGTATTAAAAATTTTGGAATAAGACCTATGCTGCCATCAGGTAGGGGATTAAAAGTTTATTATGACCTGAAAATAGAGGAGTATAAGAATATCTTTACTCGGACCTATAAATTGAAACAGCTATATAGCGGCAAAATGGATATTAGTTCTGGCGATCCTTTATATAATACTATAGATTTAAAATACCTCAAAAAGGCAGAGCAAGTAGACTTTAAAGTATTAGGTGGCTGTGACATAGGCTTATCCATGATTAGAATAGATCCTGATGGCAACATTGGTTTATGTCCCCTTATACAGGATATTAAACTTGGTAATATATTTAATGATAACATAAAATCACTTTGGGAAAATAACGAAATACTCAATGCTTTTCGTACACGTGAAGTTTTGACAGGAGTATGTAAAGACTGTAAATATAAATATATTTGTGGTGGTTGCAGAGCCAGAGCATTAAGCTTCGGCGATATTCAAGGTAATGATTCAGTGTGCTGGCGTTTCGAAAAATCTAAAACAGTATAAATATCAATGGATGATTCAATAACAATATCACAAAAAATAGTATTATTAGAAGTAACTAATCATTGTAATCTAAACTGCCTTTTTTGTAGAGCCGAGGCCAACAAACATTTAGAAAACGAATTAAAGTTTAGCGAGATTACGGAATTATTAAAGGATTTGAAGGATTTAGGGGCAAAACATATTTCTATAACTGGCGGGGAACCTCTGATGCGTAAGGATTTGAAAGATATCGTGCATATGATTATATCTATGGGTTTCGAATCAAGTATTTCAACAAACGGAACTCTAATTTCGTCCACAGATATCGAATGGCTTGAGAAATTAAAACTTGTGCGTATTAGTTTGGATAGCGCAGACCCCGCAAAACATGATGCAATAAGAGGGGGTAAAAAAGGCGCTTTTTATAAGACGCTGACTAATGTTAAATTACTTTTAGAAAATAAAATAAATGTTGCTATACGCTTTACGCTTATTCCGCAAAACATAAACGAATTACCACAAATAATAGAACTTGTTCGTGATTTAGGAATACACTCATTATCTTTAAGTAGGGGTATACCTATCTTTGGTGGGAAAAAATTTGAAATGCTCTCTCCCAAAGAATACGCAGATACATTGAGGCACTCCATAGAACTCGGTCAAAGATATGGTATTGAAATAAGTTCCGAAGATCCCGTAACATTTTATATTCTCAAAAAGGATTTGGTTAGCAGTAATACAGATGGTCTTTTTGGAGGTTGTGCTGCGGGAATTTCTTATATTCATATAAATTCTAGAGGGAATGTATTTCCATGTCCATATTTACCTATAAAAATAGGTTCAGTAAAGGAAGAAAAAATAGGAGACTTACTCAAAAATCAAAAAGTTACCGAAAAATTTTATAATATTCGGTTTAATCTTGACGGAAAATGTAAATCGTGTAAATATCTTAATGTTTGTGGTGGTTGCAGAGCATCTGCTTTATCCTT
>JAKBRJ010000005.1 GCA_021834785.1 Microcaldota archaeon | reverse complement strand
GAATCTAACACGGCCTTAATTTTGCAATTGTCGGTATCGTATTGCACTCCTCAAGACTACATCCAATTCCAAGCAGGAATTTTCACAATAAAGTGTGATATAACACACTAAGCACTTCAAACAACAACATGCTCAGAAAACAAATAAGCAATATCATTTTCACAATAAGGTATTTATTCCTATCGTTATTCTTGGAACAAAAAACTGCATGCATATATTTTAGTTTTTTTCATACAAGTTATGTTGTGGTTGTATGCGGGCTTTAGATAGCATAACGGATAATATCAATTCTTACCGAGAAAACATGATCAAATCGATGTCAGAAATGATTGCGATACCTTCAATATCTCCATCCAGCGGCGGCGAGGGAGAGGCAAAAAGGGCAGACATGCTCGGGTCGCTTTTGGAACGCTTCGGAATGCAAGTGAAAAGATACGATTACAAGGACGGTAATTTTACGAGGTCAAACCTTATATCAAAATACGGGAATAGGGATTCCACCATCTGGATACTTTCCCATATCGATACGGTATCTCCTGGCGATCTGTCCCTTTGGGAGCGCGATCCGTTTAAGGCGTACATCGATGGGGATAAAATATACGGGCGTGGAACAATAGATAACGGCCAATCCGCGATAGCCAGCATATACGCGCTGAAAGCCCTGATGGATTCCAAAGCTAATCTGAAATACAACTTCGGCCTGGCACTGGTGGCAGACGAAGAAGTGGGGAGCACATACGGCGTGCAGGCATTGATGAAAGAGGGCATATTCGGAAGCAGGGACATGGTCATAGTGCCCGATTGGGGGACTTCTGACGGTAGTAGCATAGAAATAGCCGAGAAGGGCATACTGTGGCTGAAAATAAGCGTAAAAGGAAAGCAAGTCCATGCAAGTACCCCAGATATTGGCATTAATGCATATAGAGCATTAGTCAAATTCCTAAACGAGGCAGATATAAAGCTGCATGAAAAGTATGCTGCTGAAAATACGCTATTCGATCCCAAAATTTCAACGTTTGAAATGACAAAGCACGAAAAGAACGTCGACAGCACAAACATAATTCCCGGGCTTGAAGTATCATATATGGACTGCAGGATTCTTCCAGAATACAAAATAGACGACATATTGGGATATCTTAAAGACATAGCAAATCGAGTATCTAAAGATACTGGAGCTGAGATAAAGCTGGAGATATTCAATAGGGAGGATCCGGCTGCACCTACTGCTAGAGATTCAGAGGTAGTGGTGCTGCTCTCACAGAAGATAAAGGAATTAAGAGGCATTGAGCCGAAATTCGCAGGCATCGGGGGTGGTACAGTGGCTAAATACTTCAGAGACATTGGCATGCCTGTAGCCGTGTGGAGCACGTGCGACGATATAGCACATGTGCCAAACGAGTATTGCAAGATAAGCAATATGGTGGGCGACGCAAAGGTTTTTGCATCGCTATTCCTATAGGTCAAACCGCAACTTCATATCCTGCCTTTCGATTCTCCGGCAGCTGCTGCCCTTGCTATTATGTGCGATGCCCTTACGGCCTCAAAAAGCATCGGGGCTATATTTTTTGCATCGTCAATAGAACTTCCTTGCACATAAAATGCTCCTAATCTTCTGGGGTTGTTTTTAGAGAAGTCTTTTATTATTTTTACCTGCGCTCCGCTCTCTAACCCATTTGCAGCAGAAAATTTTTCAAGTGCGTGGACAAGCTTCGCAACTCGTGGCTTCTTCCTAGTTATTACAAATACCCTAATGCCTAATTTGTCCTCCAACTTTTTAACATCAATGATATTCAAGCCAGCTATGGCTATGCCATTCAATGCTATCGCTTTTATCTGGGCTTTAAATCGGGATCTGGATATCATGTGCAGTATCTTCCGCGTACCATCGCATCCGTTTACATCTACGCGGGTAGAAAGCGCGCCCTCTATTATGCCGCTCCTTATTATTATGCCGAAGACGACAGTGCTCTTTCTGCCTATCGGTCCGCTTGCTATGCCTATAGTGCGTATGCCCTCCTTCATAAAATCAGGCTGGATTGCTTATATAAAATCCATAGAAGCATAAGCATAAAGAAAATCAAGATACGTCTATGTTCATCTCTTTGTAGCCTATGTTTATAAGAGCCTTCTTTACCTTGTCCTTGTGTGCGCCCTGAAGCTCTATAACCTCGTCCTTATGTGTGCCTCCGCATGCCAGGGTGCGCTTAAGGTCCTTTGTTATATTCTCTATATCATCGGGAGTTATGCCTTCAACTATAGTGACTATCTTGTTGAACTTGGCCTTCTTCGTATAAACCTTTATCCTGCCCTCCGTTTCTTTGTCTAAAACATCACAAACGCATATTTCTTTAGGAAGCCCGCATTTTGGGCAAATTTCTGTCATTTACCCAATGCACCCCTTTCATTAAGGATAGTGTTTATCCTAGCTATGGTCCTCCTTATATCCTTGGTCTTGACTACTTTGCTGGCAACTCCAGTTGACGCGACCTTTCTTTTCTCTATGGCTAACTCTATCCTTAACTCGTCAAGTTTTGACTTCAGGTTATCGCTTGTCAATGCTCGCATGTCTTTTGCGTTAATAATAAGCACCTCAACTATATTCTTAACTTAAAGATATAAAAACATTATCCTAACGGAATTTTACGGCATTGACAATGCAAGACCTAAGCGCCCTGCTCGAAAAATGCACCATAATCGTAAACTATCTGACATTTACTGCGTTATCGAAATATCCCTGCAAATATTAAATACTTTTAACCTGATTTGAAATAGATTCAATGGAACTAATAAAATCAAAGTTTGGTTTTAAAGAAACAATGGATGCATTGGAAGATGCCGTAAAGGCTAACGGTCTTGGGATAGTCTCAAAAATAGACGCACAGGCAAACCTGAAGAAAATAGGCATGGACATACGTGGCAACGCAATACTTGAAGTATTTTCTCCAAAGTATGCAAAAATGCTTTTCAATGCGAATATAAAGGCAGGGATAGAGCCGCCTTTAAGGATATACATATTCGATGATAACGATGGGACGCATGTTGAATATTATAAGCCTTCAGAAATATTTTCCAAGTGGAACATAAACGTACTAAACGAACTTGACAGCATATTCAATAAAATAATGGGTGTCATTAGGGTGACCGATTAAGGCAGGCATTATTTTGCAGCAACGCATATGCAATAGATGGCAGCATCGCAATTTGGTTTGCCATGCATGCAAACCTTTTTAAATTTTCATTATATAAATAATCTACTGCTTTTCCCGCAGTTACTGCAGCATTGCAGGAGGGATTATTATGGAAGAAGAGTCTTTAAGCAAATTGAAAACCTTTATCGAAGAAAATAAAGGAAAGAGAAAGTTCACCCAGAGCGTAGAGCTTGCCGTGAATTTCAAGGGCATAGATTTTACAAAGCAGGATAACAGATTAAATCTTGAGGTAAAATTACCACATGGAAAAGGAAGGGACAGCAAGGCCATAGTGTTTGCAGACGATACAAAACTGGCTGAAAAGGCCACTGCTGCCGGTGCAAGGGTTATACCAAGTTCGCAGCTGCAATCGTTGAGCTCAAATAAGGCGCAGATGGCAGACCTGCTGAACTACGAACTCGTGGCGCAGCCCAGCATGATGCCCCAAATAGCTAAATCGTTGGGACAGTTCCTCGGTCCGAAGAACAAGATACCAAGGCCTTTAATAGGCGAAGACGTATCTGCAGTGATAAGCAACATAAGCAAATCAATATACTTAAGGAGCAAAGGCAAATATCTTCCTACGATACACTGCCTGGTCGGCACAGAAGGCATGAAGCCGGAAGACATTTCATCGAATATAGATGAGGTAATAAATGCTCTGGCGAAGAAGGTAGGAAAGGCAAATATAAAATCTGCGTATGTAAAGCTCACGATGAGCAAACCATTGCGCATAGTCTGAAGGTGTTTTTATGCTTACAAAAGAACAGAAAATCAAATTCGTTGATGAGGGGAAGAAGGCGCTTGATGCCTATAAGGTTATAGGCGTAGTCGAACTTGACCACATACCTGACAGGCTGTTGCAGTCGTCTAGGAACTCGATGAGGGAGAAGGTCAGGTTTATGACGGGAAGGAAAAATTTTATGGAAATGATATTGGAAAGCAGCGAAAGGACAAAGCCGTTGGTCAAAGAACTCAAAGGCACATCTGCAATATTGCTTAGCAATGAGGACCCGTTCGAGCTGAATAAGTTATTCAAGTCGAAATCGCTTAAGCTAGCTGCAAAGCCAAAGCAGATAGCGCCGGAAGATATAGTGATAAGCGCAGGAGAGACATCGCTTCAGCCCGGGCAGGCAGTAACAGAGCTAAAGAGTGCAGGGATAGATGTAAAGATGGATAAAGGTAAGGTGCTTATAGCCAAGGACAAGGTGCTGGTGGCAAAAGGCAGCCAGATAAGCTTGTCGATAGCAAAGGCGCTTCATACGCTCGAAGTAATGCCGTTCACTGCATATATAGCTCCGAAAGCTTTGCTTTCAGGGGGCTTGATCTTCAGGCAGGACGCATTGAGCATGAATGCGGAGCAACTGTCGAAAGACATTGCGCATGCATTTGCAGAGGCGCTTGAATTGAGCTTCAAGGCAAAAATAGTTAACAAGTATACAATAAAGAAATTAGTTACAGACGCATACCTGAGTGCATTGCACGTAGGGGTAGAGGCAAAGCTTTACGATTCAGGCATAATCGACAAGCTCCTTGCCAACGCGGTGCTTCAAGCGTCAACAATAAATAACATTGTGCCTGAATAAGTCTATTGAATAAATGATACTAATGTAGGTGAAAAACATGGAATATGTATATGCAGCATTGCTTATTGATGCAGCAGGAAAACCTGTAACAGAGCAAGAACTGATGGACGTAGTGAAAGCAGCGGGCTTTACCCCAGATGAAGCTAGGGCCAAAGCAGTAGTGGCATCCTTGAAGGATGTAGACATAAAGGACATAATAAAGAACGCGCAGAACATGCAGGTACAAGCTGCAGCTGCTCCGGCACATCATGCTGAAGCCGCGCCGAAGAAGGAAGCAAAGGAAGAAAAGAAAAATGAAGAAGAAGCAGCGGGAGGACTAGCGAGCCTTTTCGGTTAAATCGCCTAGAGGTGCATTAAATGCACCTTTTAGCTTTTTATCAGGTATGAGGATTCGCGCAGCCATTTTTTCTTTTTCTTATAATCAGGGATCACATTAGCTACTGCTTTCCAAAATCTTTTTGAGTGGGACTTTATCTTCGTATGGCATAATTCATGGACTATTACATAATCCATTATTTCAGGAGGGGAATACAGCAGTTTGAAGTTCAAGGTTATCACGTTTTCAGGCGAGCACGATCCCCATACCCGTTTGCTATTGTTGATGCGCGTGCCTTTCAGTATGGAATTGAAATGCGCGTCATTCAAAGCAGTTATTCTTGCATCTACGAGCGGAAGGACAGCCATGCTTATGCCTTTTACCGCAAGTTTTGATACCATATCCCTTTCAGTATGCGCTTCCATGTTTTGCGGTATCTTTATCGCCAATCTGTTGCCATCCACCTTTACAGATCCATTTTTTGCTTTTTTGGGCTCTACCTTTATTAAAAATTCGCGCCCCAGTGCGCGCGTAACCTGCCCATCACAGAATTCCAGCCTATTTTCAAGGAACCTTCCTGGGTTCCTTTGCAGCGCCTTTACAATTCGCTTATATAGCCCGTTTGCAGTCTTTTCGGAAGTCACGGCATCCATCATATAAGGTATTTTTATTACTATGCAATCCCCATCAACCTTGGCATACGAGTTCCTCAGTTTTGCCCTTATGAGCCTAACGCCAAAATTCCTCCCATTTATCTCCACTGACTGCTTGCCTTCCATAAACCATTATTTGCCCAAATAAGTATAAATGGCATTGGAACGGCATGGGATTTTTGCATGCCCTTTTTGCAGATGCCTGGAAAGGCTTAAAAAGGTGCAAAACAAAAACAATTATATTCCTTAATGTTGATTAATCCTTAATATTTCTCTTTATAAAGAGTTGAGATAATGAGCGAAGATGAAAAATTGTTGTTAATGCCTGGAGACCGGCTGTCTACAGAGGAAGAATATTTGCCTGCCGGCAACGCATTCGCAGAAGAAGGGATAGTGTACTCATCAGGAATAGGCGTAAAGGAAATAGCTGAGGGCAAGATCGCCGTTAGGGTAGTAGGACGCAAGATAAAAAAATTGAAGAAGGGTATGTACGCCATAGGTTCAGTAGTGGGCGATTTGAAGAGCGTCATATTCCTAAAGCTTGACGACTTGGAATTCGATGATAAGGAATTCTTCGCTCCAAAGGATGGAAAAATCGTGCTTCCAAGAAGGGGCCCAAGGCCGCCGCGAAATGACGAGATAATGAAGCCGTGCAAGCTCGGCGACATAGTCCTAGCAAAGATCCTTTTCAATGATCCCGACGTATATACCATGGGCATAATGGAGGATATCGCCGGCGTAGTATATTCAAATTGCGAGGTATGCAACAATCCGCTGTCATTGGGAAGTAAAAGGAATGTGCTCCAATGCAAAGAATGCAAGCATACCGAATTTAGAAAGGTAAGCTCAGCATATGGCGATTTCAACAAAATAAAAGGGATATTGGAAGAAAATACTAAGATTTGAGTGAGAAGATGGAACTACAAATAATAAAGAATGAAAACAAGGAACTTATGATAGAATTCCAGTCTGGCGACCTCACAATGCCTGATCTAATTGCGAGCGAGCTTCTGAACAACCCGGATGTGGAATTTGCAGGCGTTAAGAAAGACCACCCTGAAGTTGGCAAGCCCATACTTGTTGTAAAGACGAACAAGAAAAAGGCAATGGAAGCGGTAGAAAAGGCGCTGGAAAACATAGATGAACAATTTGCCGAAATAAAAAAGGCCTTGAATAAGAAATAGCACATTCTTTTTCTTTCGCATTCGTTTATGGGACAGCAAAAAATATAAAAATGCTCAATGCAATCCTTATGCATGGTCACTTTGGGCATAGAAAGCAGTGCGCATACATTTGGGGTAGGCATAGTTGATAATGGAAAGTTCCTATCCAACAAAAAGGACATGTATGCAATATCCGATAAAGGCATGATACCTAGGAAAGTTGCAGACCACCATTCCGATGCCTCTTACGCTGTGATAGAAGATTCCTTAACGTATGCAGGCATATCGCTGCATGATATCGATTCGATAGGATATACCAAAGGGCCTGGGATAGGGCCATGCCTCCGTGTCGGCGAACTTGCTGCCAAAACATTGGCAAACAAACTCCACATACCTATATATCCTGTCAACCATGCCATAGCGCACATAGAGGTTACAAAACATCTATCTAGATTCAAGGATCCGCTGGCATTGTATGTGAGCGGGGGCAATTCGCAGATTCTAGGTGTTGTTGCATCTCCATTCAAGCATTATACGGTATACGGAGAGACATTCGATATAGGCGTAGGGAATATGCTTGACAATTTTGCCAGAGCTGCTAATCTGAACCCCGCATGGGGCTCAAGCGTCGCAAAACTTGCAGAAGGAGGTAAATACATAAGCATGCCATATAATGTAAAGGGCATGGATTTCACGTTTACCGGATTGCTTACCAACGCTGTAAAGATGCTGGATAAGGAAAGCAGTAAAGATGTAGCATTTTCCCTGCAGGAAACCGCCTTTTCAATGCTTTCAGAGGCAACCGAAAGGGCATTGATGTTGACGTCAAAAAAGGAATTGACGGTGTGCGGAGGGGTGGCTCAAAGTGCCAGGCTTGCAGCTATGCTTAAAGGAATGACGCATATGCACAAAGCTAAATTCTATGTTGCCTCAAACGAGTATAATGCTGATAATGGTGCAATGATAGCCCTTGTCGCTGAAAAAATGCACATGTCAGGAGCTAAAATAAAGGATAAAGATTGCAACGTGCAGCAAAGATATCGTGCAGACACTGTACGTATAACGTGGTAGAATGAAGAAGATTGCAGAAGGCGCAGAGGCTGATATCTTCAAGCTAAAATTTATGGGGTTGGATGCTGTCCTGAAATACAGGCGTGCAAAGCCATATCTGGAAAAGAGCCTATACGAAAACATAAGAACTTCGCGCACAAAAAACGAGGCTAAAATGCTGTATCTTGCAGTATCTGGAGGTGCATCAGCTCCGAAGCCCATCTTTGTAAGCAGGTATGCCATATGCATGGAAGCAATAACCGGTACAAGGTTGGATCGTATATTGGCGATGCGGCATGCAGGCAGCATCAAGGCAATGCATGGGATAGGCGTTGAGCTTGCAATACTTCACTCGTCTATGATAGCCCATGGGGATTACACCCCTGCAAATATAATTGTCGATAAAAACATGAAGGTCCATGTAATAGATTTTGGGCTATCAGAATATACATTTTCACTCGAAGACAAGGCAATAGATTTGCTTCTAATGAAACGATCGCTTGTTGAAAAAGATTACCATGCATTCATCGAAAGCTACCGGCGCCATCTCAAGGGTGCCGGCAAGGTAATCGCAAAGCTTGAAGAGATAGAACAAAGGGGCAGATACCAAAACAGGTCGTTGGACCATGCATTACGTTAGAATCTTCCCACATTGGCGAATTCCATAGGTACAGGTGCGCTTTCCGCACTCAATAATGCATCGGATGCTGTTGTGTCTATGGTCCTAGAATACACTAAGGAAAATATGCCTGCAAAAGTCAATATATCTATAATAAGCAGGTACGGTGTGGTTGTAGCTAGAAACTGGTAGGTAAAAAGTGCGACAGCTATGAATCCTGAAACTATGCCTATGGCGAAACCCTTGCGCGCCTGCATTAAAACCATAAATCCTGTAATCAATTCGAAAAATGCCACTATGGCTGCTATAATCGGAAACATGTAGTCAAACTTTATGTTTGACATGAAAGTGAAAAATCCAAGTTTATTCGCAAAATTTATCACATATCCCAATTGGCTGCTCCCAAGCAGTAAGAACGCCACAAATGCCGCAGAAAACATAGCTGCGGATATGATTCCCAATCTGTTATAAGTTATATTTTCCAATCCCTTTGCTGGTTCTGCTTTGTCAACATCTTCCAAGCAGTAATATCTCCCATTCCTTTCTACTATATCCTCGAAACAAAATGGTCTATGGCAATAGCTGCATATGGCATACGCAGGCCTCCATGGGTGCCATACGCATGACAATCCTATAGCTGCTTCTTTGCTTTCGGTTTCAAATCTGGTCTCCCCTCCTTTGGTTCCATGCCCTATATAATCCTTTACGTTTTCCCCCTCCGTGATAAGCGCATCCGCTACCTCCCTGTAGGATGACGCATTTGATACATACCCTACACTTGAATTTACTGCTGCAGGATTGAACGTAGCTGCATTGGTCTTCTGCGCCTGCACAATGGTGCCATTTTTTGCCTCATTGCGCGCCTCAACCTTCTTTTTTGGCGTAGCTGTTGTGCTAGGATTAGACGTCCGGTTTTTTGCATTCGAAAGCATTGGTAATTCTCCTTTCTCCTCCCGTACCTTGAATATGAGCATATCCTCGGGGTCTATTGCCATTACATCAGCTTCTTCGAGCGCTCAATTGCTTGCCTCTTTTTCTTTTCGAATATGCCTCTGTGCTTTGCGCAGCTTATGCAATAATAAACCTTCCTCTTCTCAAAGAATCTTACGTCGTTCGTTGTCTTAAGGTCAGTACTAAAGCTTATCGCTTTTTCAAACACTATGGCCTTGTTTCTTGGCACTTTTCTCCCGCATGATTCGCATATTACTATGGTCTCTTTTCCTCTCAAACTAAACACCTGCAATTATATATGGTTAAGAAACAATAAAAAGATTAATATTCATTATATTTAAAATAATAATATAAAACTGATACTATGGACACTATGGAAGCTTATATAATAGCCGAAGACCTGCACATGGGGGTGCATTTGGCCAATTTCCTCAATCGAAATGGCAATAAGGCCATAATTTCAGAAGAGAGTGAAAGCGATTACCGCACACAGCTCAAGGACCTCATATCCCATAGCGGGGATTCTGACCTGAATATAATAATAACCTCAAAGCCCGCAGTCCTTACAATCGAGGCAAATAAATTGGATGGCATAAGGGCGGTGCTCTGCAAAACTGCAGATGATCTTGACTCTATAGATGAAGCTGGCGTCAATACTGTGCTTCTAGACAGCTCATTTGATGGTGATGAGCTCTGCGATCTGTTCGAAAAATACATCCATGCGCCAATCACAGAAAGGAGGCCGCAACAGCAAAAACCTGCACTCCAGCCGCTGAAGCAGACATATGCCAATGTGCAAACGCGCCAAAAACCGCAAAAGAAATTTGCGAATCCCGAAAGCAATGAAAATGGGCAGAAAGAGCCATTCTGGAATCCGCAAAAAGGCGTAAAGAAAAATCTAAAAGACATATTTGGGATTGAATGATATCATGAGAATGTCATGCGAAAACGTAATAAAATTAGCCATACCTGCCATACGCGCAGCAATAGCTGAACAATTGATTTCAAATTACGGTTTTACGCAATTCGAAATAGCACGGCATCTGGGCATCACACAATCAGCTGTAAGCAAATATGTTAACAACAGGTATTCAAGCAACATAAATTCACTCAAGGGCGCAATCGAGAAGACCAAGGCAGAAAAAGAGATAATAGACATGATAATATCAAAAAAAAGCGCTGCAGCAGTATCAAAAAAAATGGATTCGATTGCAACAAGCAAACTGATATTTAATGAAGCATCAAAATTGGGATGGCATATAAACGATTCCAAGAGAAAAGGGCGCATATCGTCCTTTAGGAATTAACCCTGCTTGGCAGCATTGAAATAGAGTATTTCATTGCCTGCGTTTTCTATCTGTATCCTAGCTACATCCTGCTTCTTCCTGAGCCCTTGGAGCGTGGCTTCAGCAAACCTAAGGCTTCTTGTCGTATCATATATATCCTTCATTTTGTCAAAGAACTTATTTGCCAAATCAATCTTGCGTTCTCTAAGCGCCTCAAAGATCTCCCTTTTCAGCTCTCCGACAACGTCCAGGAGCCCCAAAATATAGGCATCCTCGGAGACGCCAGTGTCCTGCATGCGCAATATGGCTCCATCGTTTTTGATCGAGGAAAAAATCATAGCTTCAGCATACTCCTGGTATGCCTGCAAGGAGTAATATTCCATTCCTGCGTCTATGCGCTTTAGTTCAATTATCTCATCATGCAGTTGCGATCCTATCTGGGATGCATCAGCGATTTTACCGTTGTGCAGCATCGTTATCATTTTTCCTGAATTTCTTATTATATCCCGCGATAATTTCGCAACTTTATCGAAGTTCTCCTGCTTCTTAACCAAGTGGCTTCCTACATTCTCAATGTCCTCTGCAAGACCATCCATAATATCACAATATACATTATATATTCATGCCCTGATAAAAAAGATATTGCTGCGCAAAGCCTGCATATCTACCCCATTTTTTTTCCGCAAAAGCATGCAATTCCTTAACTGATTTTTTCCTGCCCTTGAAATAAAATTTTTCAAGCGTCCTCTTTACCCAGACATCTATCGGGAAAGCATGCATATTGCCATATCCCATTAAAGCTATGCAATCTGCGACCTTATCCCCTACTCCTGTTATTCCTGTCAGCTCAGATTTAAGGCCTTCGTAATCATTAGGATCCAGTTTGTACAGATCAAGGTTATGCGTGCAGTACTGCGCCGCTTCTGCTAAATATCTGGCCCTGAATCCCGCACCTATCTTTTTAAAATCAGATTCCGTAACGTTGAGCAAGTCTGCGCTCTTCGGGAATGATCTGCCTATAACCCTATCATTATCGTCCTTTATGTCAGAGCCAAAAGTTCCAATCAATTTAAGTACGATCCCGCGTATCCTCTTTACGTTATTGAATTGTGAAATTATGAAGCATACTGTAGTCTCCCACGGGTCATTAAGCGTTACGCGCATGCCGCGGTATTTGCCTATGGCCTTCCTCATAAACGCGTCAGTCGATACTGATGCATACATACCATTCATGTCGTCCTCCAATCTGAACCTCTTTTTGACGTCTTCAATCGCATTGGCATACCTGCTTGCAACTACAATCTGCCCGCTTTCTGCGTTCCCTTCAAAGCCTACATTAAGCATATGCTGCCCGTCCGCATATGTGAGCGTATTGCTGGCATTGTTATAATGGCCGTAGAACGTCAACGGCTGCGCGCTTTCAAATGTATGCCTAAGGCTGAAATCAGCAACTTTTATCCTGCTTGCGAATATTTCATCATAAACCATTTAATCATCATCTGCATATTGCGCATAATTCGATATGTTGCTGAACCTTGACGGATCGAATCTTGACGCCTGCAAGAGCACCCCTGCTATATCGCTTATCTTCATGCGGGTTTGGCTTTTATCCTCCATATTCCTCAATGTTACGGTATCGTACCTCTCTGAGCTCTTGTCGACCGTGTCATAATCTATTGTTATGCAGAAAGGGGTTCCTATCTCGTCCATCCTTGCATATCGTCTGCCTATTGACCCGGACATGTCAAATTCTACGTTCAGGATTGGTTTAAGCGACAGATATAACTCACGCGCTTTGTGAACCAATGCCTCTTCATGCTGCAACGGGAAAATTCCGGCTATTGTCGGGGCTAGAAACTTGGGCAGCCTCAATACTGAGCGCGCTTCGGTTTTTTCATATAAGCGATCTATCATCATCCATACATTTCTGTCTACGCCAAAGCTTAATTCCAATACGTTGGGCATCAGCTTCTTGCTGCCTACCATCACTGATAGGTCTTGTCCAGAGCCCTTGGAGTGTGCCTTCAAGTCATAATCTGTCCTATAATGCAAGCCTCCAACCTCCTTGAAGCCGCCCCAACTTTCTACGTCAACTTCTATATCCATGTGCAGCTTGTTGTAGAATGCCTTTTCATTTCCCCCTTTTTCATAGAACCTTATGTGTTCGCTGCTTATGCCTATTACGTCTGTGTAGAATGTGTTTATCAAGCCCATGTGAAATGCATAGAACTGCGGTATGCTGTATCTCTCAATCATATCCTTGATTGAGATGCTCTCCTGCCTGCCCCCGTTCGCGTACATGGCTACATTGAGTTTCATGTCGCGCATGCCTTCTATACTCAAATTCCAGTTGTCCGGGTCAAAAAATATCTGGAGTTCTGCTTGCGTAAGCTCCCTCAACCTATACAAGCCCTGCCTTGGGGATATTTCATTCCTGTACGCTTTGCCGACTATTGCAAGCCCAAGTGGAAGTTTCTTTTTTGATATCGAGAATTCCCTGAAAAAATTAAGGTATACCGACTGGGCAGTTTCGGGCCTAAGGTATGCTTTTTCATTCCTCTCAGGTCCCAAATAAAGGTCGAACATCATGTTGAATGCCCTTGCCTTTCCAAATGCGCCCTTGCATTTTGGGCAGATCACCTTATTCTTTGATATGGCATCATCCAATTCTGCTGCGCTGGCCCCTTCAGATACATCTATACCTGAATCCTTCAATAGCACGTCGGCCCTAAAATATGTGTTGCATTTGGTGCATCCTACAAGTATGTCATTGAACAGTGCTGCATGGCCTGATGCAACCAACGGCTTTTCAGGCAATACTGTGGATCCATCTATCATATGGTAGTTCTCCATGCGTTCTACAAAGTAAGCCATCCATACCGATTCGAACTTCCTTTTGATAGCAGCCCCTACATGACCATAATCATACAGTCCCGCTGCGCCTCCATATATCTCGGCGGTTGGCGCAAATATCCCTTTGCGTTTGGCCAATGCCATAACATCTTCTATATTCAATACAAACACTCCCTTCTCTTTTGGTAAATTTTTTTATCATTGGAAGTATAAAAACCTAATGCTTGATTGCCCGCATCAGATCAAAGTAATACAAAGGAGGAGCCTTTCTTCACTGCAATTGTTTTATCATTTTTAGCTGTTATCTGCCTGTCAAATATGAGTGTGGTGCCCTCGGCGAACTTCGCATCTTTCAGGATAAGCGAAACAATCCTTTTAGTTGAATCATTGTCCATCCAATGGAAGACGTTAGAAAAATATATAAGGTCTGGCGCGTTTTCCGTTGTGACTTCGGCCAAATACCCATAAATGTCTTTTGCGTAAAGATTCATTACGGGTATATCGCTGAATTTCAGCGTAGGTATCAGAAATTTTGAAAGCTCACCTCTTTTTTGCGGTTCTATACGGATGTTCCCTTCCAGTCCAAATATGCCGCCATCTATAACTGTGCTCTCCAACTTTATGTGGGTGGCATTTGCTACCGTCTTAGACAACTCGACATCGCGCCTCAGAAATACTTTGAGGTTGTTTTCTGCCGCCTTTCTATGCTGTATGCACAGATGCTTGAAGTTCAACAGCTGGGCATAAGACACGTCTATGCCGGTAAGCGATTCGAAATGATTTTTAGGCAAAAGCTCAGATATCAGGTTCAAAGCCAACCCTCCTCCAACTATGAAGGTAAATTTTGATTTATTTTCTATTTTTGAGAACCTGCCATCATACGCGTGCTCATTAGTATACGGATAAGATACGCAATGCGCATTTTTCAAGGTAAGTCCACTATACTCCTCGAAGGTATTGGGCCTGAGTTCTGCATGTGCAGTCCTATCCAGTTTGGAGTAATCAATATTTACAACCGCCTTTGGGTAGTCATATCTTCGCTGCGTAAAACTTCCTGCCATAAATTACATACTAGCGCCCTAAGAGATATTTATACTTTTCATGCAATCATTTTACACAAGAATCTGTGTAATATGTGCAAAACTATAAATATCTTACTCGCCCTATATATATAGGTGTGAATATGGCGAAAAATATAACTTTGGCAATACCTGAAGAACTGTATGCCGTAATAAAAATGCATCCGGAGATAAACTGGAGCAATATAGCAAAAAAGAGCATAGAATCTTTCGTCAAGGTTGTCAGCAAGTCGGACAGTGCAATAAGCAACATAGAAAAGGAATACGGCGCAGGGATAAAGGGCAGGTTGAACCTGAGCATAAGTGAAAATACAAGCGAATCTAAATTCCCGGCAGAAGACGGCATGTTAGGGGCGTGGTATTCGTCTAGCATATCGTTCAATTCGAACGTATCCCCTACAAAGATAGGCACGGGCAAAGTGCCGGAAAGCAAGGAGATTTTCAAGAGCATAACAAAGAAATGAGTGCGTGCAAGCATTTCAGAAAAGGCCGGGTGGAAAGCCCGGCTTAATCTGAATCATATACAAATCCTTTGCAAAAGGCAAGATATTTAGAATTTAACGGCAGCATATACTTCGTATTCTGGTGTTTATTTGGAAAATGACAAGCGTGTCGAGTTAAGGGAAAAGATGCTTAAGGCAGCTAGAAGCGGGATAAAAGAAGCGTATACGAACGAAGAATACGCCCTGATGCAGGCCATCAACGCTTATAACGAGATGAGCAGGGCATACAATCTGCTATATGAAAGGCTCAGTGAATGGTATGGGCTATATTTTCCGGAAATAAAACTCACAAACCCTGCAACACTGGCGAATCTGGTTCTCGTATTTACAAACAGGAACGAAGTAAGCGAGGAAGACATAAAAAAGGCCATAAAAGACGATGGCCAAGTGCAATCGATAATTCAGAAAGCCAAAGCGTCAATAGGGAGGGAGATGAACGGCGACGAGAAGGCCGCGATAAAATCATATGCAAGGCTTAGCTTAGAGACCAACTCCATGCTGGAAGAGCTAGAAAAATATCTTAAGCTTGCTTCAAAGAGAATTCTTCCAAATACTACTTATTTAACAGACGAAAAGATAGCTGCCGAGCTCTTGAGCAAGGCGGGCTCTATGGAGAGGCTCGCAGTAATGCCTGCCAGCACAATACAGCTCCTTGGAGCAGAGAAGGCCCTGTTCAAACATATAAAGTTTGGTAGCAAGCCGCCTAAATACGGCACCCTATTCAAGTTTCCGGCAGTAGGCAACGCCAGAAAGGATACACGGGGCAGGATAGCAAGGGCATACGCGGCAAAAATAGCAATAGCCTTAAAGGCAGATTATTTCTCGAAGAACTTCATAGCAGAAAAACTCAAGAAGGATTTAGATGAGAGCATTTCCAGGATACAAAAGAGTCCTGTGAAGCAGAAGGAAAACCGCAATTTTGGGCACAGCCGATTTAATCGCTTCGATGGCAGAAAGCCTAATTTCAAGAGAGGCCCAAAGATGCATGGCTCCAATAAAAGGCACCAGCATTGACAAATGCGTTCATCCTGATGCGCGTACCTTTTGTTCCGCTAATCGCCTATTTTTTAAGCGGTTTTTCAAGAAGGTTTAAATATATATCATTGCACAATAATCTTGATTGAATCATGATTGTTATATGATTGTTATGCAATACATTCATGTAACCATTGTGCCAGGATCATAAAAGGTTTGATATGCATGCGCTCGAAAAAAGCGATTGAAAAAGAGTTGCTTACATTGAAAAGGCAGCTCAATTCTATATCCCTAAAAGCCTCGGACTTGAAGAGTGTTGTTACAGAAAAGGATAAGTCCGACCAGACGAGCAGCCAGATGTTCTCCCTCCTAAGATACATGATAGATGAGAACAAGAAAACAACGATGGTGTTGAACAGCATAGCAAATGCAATATCAAAACTCGAGGAGGAGTTAGGCGACGATTCGTACGAGGATCAGCAGCCCATGCAGTACTCCCAGCCCAAGCTTATGGAGAAAGCCAAGGAGGTCCTGCTTTCAGGCACTGATGCAAAGATAATACAATTCCTGCAGCTTTCGCCAAATGGCATGGCATGCGCGAATGACTTGAAGAAATACATGAATTATAAAGGCAATAATGCTGCTTCATCTAGGTTAAACAGGTTATACAAGCTGGGCATGATAGAAAGATACCAGTTGGGTCACAAGGTTTATTACAAATATGATGCTGGCAAGGCGACCAATACACTAATTGTTTCACCCCCACAGTAAAGAGGAGCCCGCCAACCTACTGGCGGGTTCCAAACCTTTTTCTATTTTTTAAAAGGGATTTTAGAATCTTGAAATCCGCTTCTATAAGCGGCATATTGGATTTTATCCTGACTGCAGCTGCAGGGTGCAAAGTGACGAGATAAGTAGGCTTGCCAGATATCACCCTCCCGTGTATTGACTTGATGCCGTCCAACCCGACTACCGCCTTTGCAGCTACCGACCCGAGCAAAACTATTATTTCTGGATTTATCTCTGCGATCTGCCTATCCAAAAATGGTTTGCATAGTATTATCTCATCGTCAGTAGGCACCCTGTTTTCAGGCGGGAAAAACTGGACCACGCTGGTTATGTAAACATTCCTTCTTACAAGCCCTGCGGACTTAATCAGCCTGTCTAGCAGCTTCCCACTTCTACCTATGAATGGCCTAAGCTTCATATCCTCCTCTGCCCCGGGCGCCTGCCCTATGAACATCACCTTTGCGTTCAATCTGCCTTCCCCCGGGACGAATCTTCGGCTGAGCTTCCAGTCTGCCGCAATATTCGGCAGATTGGCATATTCTGCATTAATCGCATCGATTTTTTCTAATCGCGATATATAGCTGTTCGCAGAAGATATCATCTGCTTCTGCGTCTTATACCTAAGCTCATTCAGTGCCACTTTATAAGACATCCACGCGTATCCGCTATGCTCTTCGGATATCCTCACATCCCCCACGTTGTCCGCTTTTGCTATGAACATCTTGACATTTTTCTTTATTTTTTCGCCAGCGCTGATGAACCAGTAGTCTTCACTGTAAACGAACGATCTATATGGCTTCAATACCAGGTTGGCCTCCTCCTTTGTTTCCCTTAGCGCGGCCTTGATGGCATTCTCCCCCTTTTCTATGTGCCCTTTCGGCAGGTCCCACCAACCATGCGGATTTTTCAGGAATAAAAACTTACGTTCACCATCCATATCTGCATATACTATTATGCCTGCGCTAAATTCGAACTTCATCGCATCCCCGATACAAAAATAATCATCCCGATGCTATGAGATATGAAGGGCACAAAACATATTTATAAGGGTCTCCGAAATAACCCGCCTCATAATCATACAATGCCGATTCAAGGTAATCCGCTCCATCATCATTGCCCATGCATCTGCCATACGCTGCCGTATCATTTGATATGATTTCGTAGCTCAGGGTTATGTATCTGCCCCCAGTGAAATATGGCAATGAAAAATAATTTACATAGAATAGGCTGCCATTGGATATGCCTTCAAGCGCATGTACCACCACGCCATTTTTTAATATCAGCGCATGCATTCCGGAGTAGCGTGTGGAATTGCCGGTAAATTCCTGTATGATGCTATTGTTCGCATATGGATAAGCCTTTCCTATTACTACATATGTGCTTCCATTCAGGCTGCTATTCATATGCACTGCCGCCACTACTGCATCCCTCCCGCTTCCAACGACCGTTATGTTGCCCCTGCCTGCCTCTAATTGTCTTATCAGGCTTACGCTTGCGGTGAAATTGGAAATATTCACACTGGGGGTGAAGTTAGATATAGGTGCGTCTGCAAGCCTGATATATGGGCTTGCTGCATAATAGGCTATGGAGCCAAAGGCTACTGCAAGCACGAATACAGCCATCGCGATGTGCCCAGGGTTTGCATTATTCCTCTCCTTATATGCACGATGGGCTCTTGCAGTATTTTTGCTGTGCTTTCCTGTGCCAACGCGTATCCTAAGCCCATATCTGCCAGATATCAATATCATTACCACTATGGCTATGTCAAAGAGCACCTCTCCGATGAACACGTGTATGGTGCCAACTGCAGCTCCTATGCCATAATATGCCCATACTATGGCTATGCTGAACATCCTAAGCACATTAAGCAGGAGCATAAGTGCAACCCCTGATACTATCCATTTGATCTTGCTGGTTATTTTTCCTGAATAAAAATATGCTATTGGCAGCAGGAACATGATAAGCGCTATGAATGCACCTATGTCTGCGCATGTCTGCGCTATGGATATCTGCGCCGAAGATGGTGCTATTATGGTGAGATTGCTTTTCAGGACCGGGATGCCTATCGCTTTAAGCGTGTCAAAAACTACATAGGCATTGAATGCCGTAAATGGCGAGCTTATCTGGAAGGTAGGGAGCAGAAGCAAAGGCGATGCAAAAATGGAGTATATGACAAGGAACTTCATGCGTTTAAGCCCTTTTATCCCAAATATAAGTATTATGAGCGATGCTAGGATTATTGGAAACAGCAATGCATCTATCCTGTAAGAAATAAAAAGGAAAGACATCGCGCCTCTTGCATATGAGATGGCAAGCACATAGATTGCCAGAAGCGACAGCCCAATGGCCACATTAGATTTCTTCAGCTCAGGATCTGGGGCATATTTTACCGATAGCACTATTGCTACAAGCAGCATTAGCATTACTACGATTATGTATGTAGAGGGATCTGAATCTGATACGCTTAGCCCTGTTATGCGTATCGAGTTCATTGCAGCTAATATGAACCCGGCCAGTAGTGCCGATATGCCGACAACCCTCAGCCTATAAGAACCAAATAAGACCACACAAACACCAATGTCCTCAGCCGAAATGGGCATCATCACAATTCAGTAGTTACTCTTCTCTTCACAGGACATAGTTTATTATCATTTCAATTATATAATTTTTGGTTTTATATTAATTAAGCAATGTGACGAACATATGAGAAGATACATATATAAGAATCATACCGCTGACGTGGAATTCGTAGCATATGGGCGCACCTTGCCGGAACTTTTTTCAAATGCGCTTCTTGCAATGTCCGGAGTCAATGCCGATACTGATGTACTTTCCAAAACTGCTGGTAAAAAAATACGGCTCAAGGTGAAGGACAAAGCGCCTTCGATAGAGACGTTGCTGTGGTACTTCCTTCAGGACATACTTTCCTTGAGCGATGCAAAAGGGGTATATACATATATGGCTGAAGAGGTGGATGTGCGCAAGCGCACATCTGGATTCTCATTCGAAGCATCCCTTATAAGCAGGCATAAATACCCTGAAGTTTCGAAGCTTGATATAAAGGGAGTGTCAAGGTATGCGCTATCAGTGTCAAAGACTTCAAACGGCTTTAAAGCCAATGTCGTCCTAGATGTATGACAACGCGATAATGACTCAATGCAACATAAGCCAGGAGCGGGATTTTCGCAATAATAGTATCGAACCCGCCTTTGCCGCTCTGCAGGCGGCCGCATGGCCTATCTGCCATCCTGGCTTATGCTTTTATATTTCTCATGCTTTACTATTTATATATTTCTTGGAAAATAACTATGTAAGGTGCAATCATGGCAAACAAATCCGATTCAATACCAAAAGAGCTCGTATCCAAAGTTCCTGTTTTCGATTCAAGGATGCCTATAACTAAGGTCATTCCGGCTATACAAAAAAGCGAAGCTGTACTGATAAATAAGCAGGGGACGTTCTACGGCGTAATAGATACGAGAGCAATATATAAATCAGGCATGCGTTTGAAGATTTCAAAGGACATGTCTGCCGAAAGGTTCGCAGTGCGGGTGCCTAAAGTCTTCCAAAGCACTAGCATAAACGACCTGATATCCTATTTCTACAAGATTCAGGCCAAAGCTCTTCCATTTGTATCTGATGGCAAGATAATGGGCGTCATAAAGCGCTCAACCCTGCTTAAGATGATGCTATCGCTTTCATTGGTCGAGAATGATGTCCAGGCCGGCAGCATAATGACATCGCCGATATTGGCGATAGCCTCTGATGCCAATCTCTCTCAGGCAAAAGCGGCAATGGAAAAGAACAAGGTGAAGCGCCTTGTAGTGCTGGATAACGGCAAATTTTCCGGATTATTGACGCATTCCGATATGGTGATGAAATATGCATCTACAAACGAACGCGCTCCGGAGATAAGGAAAAATATATACAACCCATCAAACATATCAATATCTGGCATATACAACAAGGACCCGGTAGTGATTAATGCTGATGCATCCATCAAAGACGCCATCAGGCGTATGATAGAGCGGAGCATATCCTCCCTGATAATTATGAGGCATAATGCCCCGGTCGGCATATTGACCGTTTCAGACATTCTGGAATATCTAATATCGCAGAGAGGGATAGAAGAAAACAGGATACTGCTGTCAGGATTTGATGAAAAGACATACCAGTATATGGGTGAAGTGCGCGACTCTGTCAAGGAATTTCTAAGCAAGACCGAAAAGATAAGGGGCGCAGACATAAATTATATATCTATTAGAGTAAGGCCTATAAAATCAGACCAATATGAAATAAAGATAAGGGCATCGCTGAAGTCTTTCGGCACGCTGCAGGTGCACGAGACCGATTTCCTGCTAGACAGAACTCTTGCAGAGGCACTCGAGAAGCTAAAGAAAGAGATAATAAGGCTGAAGGAAAAAAGGAATGCTTACGAACACTACAAGGATGTATTGTAATGGATATAATAGGAAGGTATGAATTACATAAAAGGAAGGCCGCGCAATCAAGCCTTGAATTGCTCATAACGCTGTCTTTTGGATTGATAATACTACTGCCCATAGTCGTACTTGCATTCATACAAATATCATCGTCATCTTCTACTCTTTCAACTACCGAAGCGCAGCAGTCTGCAAGCAAGATGGCAGGCATAGCTACATCCGTCGGAAGCCAAGGCTTCCCTGCTAAGCAGCTGATATTGTTGAACGTCCCGCCAGATGTCGAGAATATACTGGTCGGCAGCCTTAACAATACTGTAGGCCATGAGATAGTATTCGAGGTTAGAACCAATGCTGGCCTAGATTATGTTACCGCATACACGCCCGTGAATGTAAGCGGAAACCTTGCAAGCATAACGTCTACCGGCACGTACCTGGTTAATGTAAGCGCACAGTCATCATGCCCGACAAACGCAGGCGTTTCATGCGTGTACATGATACCTTCGCAGTAGATTGCGCATTGCACAAAAGGCTTAAATTCATTGATACGGTTTCAATCTTGTGAGTAAATGGTGTGCGGTAGATTATTCCAAACAGCATAATCGCATGGAGCGTGCTAATAGCGTGGAAGCTTTTCGTTGCGCCGCATATGCTATTAAACGTTTTGATTTCTAATATAACTGGAAGAGCCATATATAACCCTTAGGTGTAAAAATGAGGATCCTTCAACTTGATGTAAACTCAATAGAATATGAACTGATAAAGCCGGAGTCGAAGGTGTATGAAGATTCCGCTAAGAAAATAGAAACGGTGAAGAATGCCATCGCCCTTCTGGTCACGATAGAGAATGGGGATACCAATGAATCTGCATCCAAAGCTATAACCGATGCTGTAAAGTTCGCCAAGCAGCAGAAATCAGAAAACATCGTGATATACCCATTCGCGCACCTGAGCGACGATTTGGAAGAGCCAGCTAAAGCCCTAGATATATTGAAGCATATGCGCAGCCTTGCCAAGCAGAGCGGCATAAACGTTGTAGACGCGCCATTCGGCTGGAACAAGCGCCTCAGCATAGCAATAAAAGGGCATCCGCTTGCAGAGCAATCGCACCATTATGGTAGTGCAGATACGCATGCGTTAAAGAAGCCTGCGCGCAAGCTCGACATATCGATAGTCAAGAAGAGCGATTGGTCTGGCCTCCATGAAAGGGACCACAGGACCATAGGCGAGCAGTTGGACCTTTACAGCTTCCAGGAGGTATCGCCAGCGATGGTATACTGGCACCCCAAAGGCCTCACCATCTATAATGAATTGGTTAAATTAATGAGGGAGAAGGAAGAAGAATACGATTACAAAGAGATAAGCACGCCGTTGATAGCCAATATAGCTCTATGGCAGGTAAGCGGACATCTTGACCATTATAAAGCTGACATGTTCATCTTTGATTCGGCTTTTGGGGAGGTAGGGTTAAAGCCTATGAACTGCCCATCAACCATACTCATATATAAGTCCAAGCGATGGAGCTACAGGGAGTTACCTTTCAGGACTGCAATATTCGACAAACTGCACAGGAGCGAGTTGAGCGGCGTGGTAACCGGATTATTCAGGGTAAAGCAAATGACCCAGGATGATGGCCATATATTTGCAAGGGAGGACCAGATAGGCGGCGAAATCGCAGCGCTATTGAAGATGGTGAAGGAGACATATGCTGTATTTGGCATGAAGTTCGTAGCAAAGCTTTCCACAATGCCCGATGATCATATGGGAAGCGAAGAATTATGGACGCGCGCTGAAGCCACGCTGAAATCTGCGCTCTCCGAAAACAGCATAGATTACGAGATAAAAGAGAAGGAGGGGGCGTTCTACGGTCCAAAAATAGATTTTGACGTATACGATTCGATAGGGCGTCCATGGCAATGCGCTACCATACAGCTGGATTACCAGTTGCCATTGAACTTTGGCCTCGAATATACTGGAGAGGACGGCAAGCAGTATACCCCTGTGATAATACACAGGGCGATACTCGGTTCCCTTGAAAGATTCACTGGCGTGCTTGTAGAGCACTATGGCGGCAAATTCCCTCTATGGCTCTCACCGATACATGCACGTGTTATATCCATATCGGAGGCATCCAATGATTATGCCTCAAATGTATACTCCAAGCTTAAGTCAGCGCACATAAGGGCAGAATTGGACATATCTGACAAGACTCTAGATTACAAGATACGCGAAGCACAGATGCAAAAGATACCGTATATCGTTATACTTGGTAAGAAGGAGAAAGAGAAGGGCCTCATATCCATAAGGACCAGAGATGGCATCCAGATGCAGGGCGAACGCGTGGAAGATTTTGCATCTGCACTCAAGGAGAAGATAGCCAATAGGACTGCAGGGTTGGAATTAAAGAAATGACTCAGTGCTTCTTCCTGTTCCAGAGCCCTCTAGGGTCCCGCAGGTCTATGAAGAACTTGTGCCTGTAAAGCTTCTTCCCTCTTCTCATCCCATAAAGCTCGTATGATTTTTTAGGCTTAAGGTTATCCTTGCTGTCGAAGAATGCCGATACCGCTGCCTTGTCGCTCGCGTATATGTCGCATCCGTCTGGCATGTCATCTATCTTCGATACGAATCCGTTTCTTGATTCGATGAACTTTAGCAGCTTTGTAACGAAATTTTCCACATCTGCGCTCCTGCCCCTCAGCTGCACTACTGCTTCATAATATCCTGCTTTCATCCTGTAGCATTTCGGGCAGTAGCCCATTTCTATCTTTATGTGCAGTTTTTTAGTGAACGACAGCTTATTGCCGTCTATATCAGTCTTAAAGAGCATGTCTGCTGTGCCTTTTACTTCATCATACTCTAGCATCTTCAGCCTGAACTCCTTCGCATGCATCTCATGCTTTATCGCGCGCTCTATGGAATCCTTGCTGAGCGGTTCGTAGTCTACATCGGCCTTTATATTCATGCAGTTTTTGCATCTTTTTATTGATACTACATCTGGCAAGGTCTTGCTTATCCTGTCGGCTGTGCATACTTCGCAGAATTCGCCTATGAATCCGACCTCATCGCTCGACCTGTTGCAAGTCGGGCAGAACCTTACCATGTCAACTACCTGCCTCTGCATAGTGCTTTCCGACTATCGCTCCATATGCCGGCCTTGTTATCAGCACGCCCATAAGGGCGCCTATTATTGTAGACTCTGAAAAGCCTATTATGTCAACCAAAGCAGTTGAGAAAAGCAACGGCATCATGGCTATTATAAGCAGCGATGCGTCCGCCCACACTATATAAAATGCATTTCCAAGCAGCACCTTCGTTGCGCCGCTCGTGCCCTCCTTGTTCAGTACCTCGTCCGTTATTATTATCTGTGCGTCAACGCCAGTACCTACTACTGCAATCATGCCAGCAACCGCTGCTATGTCTATCGTGCCTATCAAGCCTATTATCGAGATTATTATGAAAAGCTCCATGAGCGTGGTCATTATTATGGGGGCTATGAGGAATGCCTTCCTATATCTTAGCACTATGAACAGGGATACGAATATGGACGCCATTGTGAGTGCCAGCACGCTTACGTCCAATGCTCCCTTACCCAAAGTTGGCGACGTCTGTGTTGGTGTGCCAACTATAACCCCGACCGGCAGTGCTCCGCCGCTCAATATGCTTGCAATGTTCTTGGATTGGTTGTTGGCGTATACGAGCCTCTGCTGTTGTGGAAGCGTGAGCGGGGCGATGCCTGATATCTCATAGCTGTCGCCTATGCTGCCGTTTGTTATTGAAGGATTTAGGAGAGGGCTTGAAAGCAGCCCTACGAGCGGCCATGTCTCCAATGTGGTGTTGTTTAGCCCGTTGTTGAAATAGGTAGGCGTCATATTCGCTTTGCTTTCAAGCTTCAATGTATAATTGTTTGATCTTATATAATCAAGCAGTGCCGGATTAATGTTTGAACTTGCCAAGATCGTCTTATAATATCCTTTCTTCGAAGAAAGGAAGTTCTCCGCGTTCTGTATGCTCGCATTGTTGTTGTAAACCGCTATTACCGGTATTGAATTGTTGTCAAGGGCCAACGCATTTTTCATCGCTGCAAGCGCAGCAGAAGCCGTAAGCCCGCTGGTTATGTTTCCCAATTCAGAAGCATTTATGAGTATGGTTGTGTTGCTCGGCCTGTCCAAGAACATATATAGCGGCATGTTGGCCTGGCCTAAAACCACCTTTGCAAAGTTTTCCGCTGCATTCTGGGTGATAAAAAAAGACACGGCCCATGAAACTGACCCGTTTACCGAAGTGGGGGGTAATGCTCCTATGCTGCTGTGCAGTATGTCACTCCCGTTTACCGCAATCTTTCCATTCACGATGCCGTCAAACCTGCCCTGGCTTTCTATTATGGATATGGTATCATTTATCTCGCTCGACGAGACCGTAGGCACCACAACATAAACCTCTGAGTTGCCTATGCCCTCCACGGTGACCTGCTTTAGCCCGAATGTGGAAACCCTTTGGTCCAGTGTGGAAAGCAGCCCGCTGAATTCGGATTGGTTAAGGCCGTGCTGCAGCGTCACAGGTATCTGCGTGCCTCCTATGAACTCTATGCCCAAGTGCAATCCGTAATGCAGGTCTAGCGCAAGGAGGGCTACGGCTATTACTATAAGCGTAAGTATGCGCCTGTCAAGCAGGTAATCCTTTATCTTTGCCATTTCTTATCCCTCCTTTCCTTATACCACAATATCATTATAGAGTTGCCGAACCATGTGGTGAATACGTCTGCTATCAATCCAAATATGACCACGCCTGCAATCTCGATGTAGGTAGGTATGAATACTATATATGCAATTATAAAAAGCGTAGTGAAAGATATTATTGCTGCGCTTGTCATTGTAACGCCCGTTTTCATGGTGCCGATTGCGCGCTCCGAAGGCGTGCCTTCAGAACGTTTCAATATCCTTATTGCCGATAGCAATTCGGTATCTATAGAATATCCGATGAGCATCAGCAACCCGCCTATAGACGCGACTCCAAGAGGTATTCCGAAAGCACCCATGGCGCCCAGGGCTACTATTATATCGTTAGCCGCACCGAACACGAGCGCCAATGACGGAATCGGGGTTCTGAATACGAAGAACACGGCTATCGCCACTAATATGAATGCTATTATTATGATATTGCGCACCTCTGTAAGGAAGAAAGCCCCGAGCGTTGGCGTCACGTCGTTGTACGAATATGTGACAAAATCTATGTATTTGTGCATGTATGATACAACACTGTTTTTGTAAATTGACGAGGCGTTGTCGTATGCGTTTCTGCCCGTGCGCACTATCGAAGCCGCGCTGCTAGAATTGTACAGGTATGGCGTGCTGCCAAGAAGTGGTTTTAGTGAAATCAGTTCGCTCGATATCAAGGAATCCATGGCGCCCATGGCCTTGGTCATGTTCCTGTTTGCCCCTGCCAGCCCTGCCTTTGCACTCGCGTTGGATGGATTTGTTCCAAGCTCGGTGCCGAAGACCGCAGCATTGCTCTGCGCAATCGAATAATTGCTGTCCCAGCCATATATCTGTAAAAGATATCCGTATCCAGAAGTTATGCTTGTATTGGAAGGTATGGTTACTGAAAGGCTGGTGACGCCATTCAGGGTTGAGCGCTGTATCTGCGCATGCGGAAATTTAGAGTTGATCATTAAAGTGAAATTTGCAACGCTGAAATTTGATGTCGCGGACATCTGTATCTGCGTGCCTCCAGTCAAAGACGAGTCCAACTGTATCTTAGGTATAAAATATATGCTTATCAGAAGAAGTGCGATAGGTATCAGTACGAATAGCTTGTAGTGCTTGCTTTCATAGAAATTTCCCAGCTGCATCAAATCAACCTAGTGCTAGACCTGCTCTTTACCAAGGCAAATATATTGAATATAACAAATTATTTAATAAACATCAAAGAATAAATAAAAAATGAAAAATGAAGAAAAAAGAAAAAGAAATCCTTTTCCTAATATTTATGCATATTTCTTCATCAGTTTCAGGTGCAGCGATGTGCTAAACCCATAGACTATGAAGAACAATGCAAACAGCATTAGAGCCCATCCAAAGAACTGGCTCGTTGACATAGGCACTGCATATAATATCACACCCATGATAAATATATAGATGCTCCAGTATATCGACTTGAATATCTGCCATCCAGAATGCTTTTCGTTATAATGCAGGCGCCTAGAATACTCTAAGCTTGGATCTATTGTTATAACTGTTTTCTTTTCAGCCATGTTTTCACCTTATTCAGATTAATTAATGTATTAAGGTTTAAAAGGTTTTTGCATTCTGTGTTAAATAAACATCCGTCTATATTTTCAAAGGAAATGCAAAAGCGGATGCGATTTACAGCTCAACCGCGCTTTCGAGCATGGTAACTGTTTTTTCTTCTGAATCCAATTCCCCATTCACGCCTATAGGTACCGTAGTTACGTATTCTCCGTGGCAGCATGCAAACTCCACGAACGAAGGGATTTTCGCCTTCCTTGTCATTATATCCAGTATGGTGTTGTGTATTGCCGCGGTAAGATAGTCCTCTGTAAATATGCTTTCCATTATGTAAGATGTCGAAGTTTGCGTATCTATTGCGTTTTTCACTCCGTAATGGGGAAACCCGCCAAAGAACACGCCCCTTGCCTTTTGTATTACCCCTCTTATGAAAAGCGAGGTAAGCAGGTTGTCAAGCACCCATGGCTCCACATTGACATCCTCAAGGAATAGGAGGCTGCCATCAGTCTTTGGCATATATCCCGTATTGGCTATAAGTGCGATCATGCTTAAATTACCGCCTATTATCCTGCCTTTGGCTGTGCCTTCTATGAGCGTACGCGCCTGCGCGCCTTCTTCTGGATTGCGCAATACTGCTTCGGACCCGTTTTGTATTATGTCTATCAATGCCGTCCAATTGTGCTTCAGAATGCTGCTATTATTTTCCATTAAATCTATTAACATGGGCCCCTGAAAAGTAACGAGACCTGCTTTTTTTAGGAACGCCAACTGCAGAAGAGTTATGTCGCTTGAGCCTATAAATATTTTCGGGTGATCCTTTATTATGTCATAATCTATCATGTTTATCAGGTCTATGGCGCCTGCACCTCCCTTGAGCGCTATTATGGCATCTATATCATCGCTCTTGAATGCGTTCTCTATTTCTGCGGTTCTTATATGGTCTCCAGCTGTGAAATATCTCGCATTTGAAACTTGGGTCATGCTCTTGGAAAGGCTGACTTTGAATCCCTTGTCCTTAAGGAATTTCAATGCCTGTGACAGGTTGTATTCGCTTGTCAGCATAGATGACGGCGCTATTATTTTTATTGTGTCCCCTGGCTTGAGCGCTCTAGGTTTAACTATCTTTTCGTGCATGGATATAATCTAGTGCTGTAAATATTAATAGTTTGCCCAAAACCTGCATGAAAAAATCTAAAATTTATAATCCTTTTTCATGGCAAGCTCTAGCGCTTTGTCAACCACATCGTCCATTGAAATGCTTTCTGATAACCTGTCAATTAGGCTGATGCTGGTGCCGGTTGCGGGCTTTATAGAGCTTATCGAACAGACATCCTTGTATTTTTTTATAGATATATCGAACGTGTCAATACTTTTTGCGCATTCTATTATCTCATTTTTGTCGAATCCTATAAGCGGCCTGAAGATAAATTGGTCAACGCCGCTTTGGGATGATGCCATATTTTTCAGCGTTTGCGATGCCACCTGCCCAAGGCTCTCTCCGGTGACTATTGCGTCTGCGCCTTCGATATCAGATATTCTTTCTGCCAGCCTGAACATAAATCTTTTGAACAGTACAAGCTCGAATCTGTGAGGTATGCGCATGGCAGCGCTCTGAAAAGGGTATGCAGGAACATAATATACCCTAATGCTGTTGCAGTACCTTCCCAATATCTGCAATAATCCATTTATCTTAGAGCCAGCGGCCTCTTCATTGTCACTGAATGCATGCACATGCACATATACAAGTCCTAGGCCCTTCTTCATCGCGAAATACGAAGCTACCGGCGAATCTATGCCTCCGGAAAAAAGTGATATAGCCCTTCCGGACGACCCGACTGGCAGTCCTCCCAATCCTGCACGCCTTTCTCTTGTCATGTAAGTCCTTTCCCTTGTAATGTTTATGTAAAGCTTTGAATTGGAATTCTTATCTATCGAGAATCTGAGTTCTTTTTCTCTGTTTATGAATTCCCCTATCAATTCAGTAGATGTAAAATCAAGTTCCTTGTAGCTCCTATGCGCTATTATCTTTACAGTTTCCTCATTTCCGATTATCTTTTTGGAATTCCTGATTATGCTATCTATATTGCTCTTCGATATCAAAGCAGGGGCATACCACGAGAGCCCAAACACGCGACCCAGGCGTTCCAGCGACCTTGCATACCCTTCGTTGTTTTTGGGATATAAAACGAACCTGTCCCTAAGCATCTCGAATTTTTCATATTCTATGCCTTCAAGCATCTGCTTTATGTTGGCGTAAAGCCTCTTCGTAAAATCCGGCTTATTATTCCCCTTTATAGATATCTCTCCAAAATGGATTACTATGCAATCAAATTCTTTAAAATCCATTAGACCATCATCCAATGCGGCACTCTGGCATTGTATTTTAAAATCTTTCATCAATAACTAAATAAATATAAGCTTACAAGCTATATTAAGTAATAAAATAAAAGTCTGGTTCATATGGGTATAATATCTAACTTCAAAAGGTTTATTGAAAATTCGCGGCATATAATGAGCATAAGCTACAAGCCTAATGCTCCGGAGTTCAACAAGAGTGCGAAGATAATAATCATAGGCATACTTCTAGTCGGGTTCATAGGCTTCATTATGGCTATAATAATATCACTGCTCATAGCCGGGAATCTATCCTTTATATAGTGCCATTGCTGTGGACGTTGAACTCTGCATTGCCCAGATGTGAGGGATGTCGCCATGGAAATAAAAGTGGATTTTACAAAGAGCGCACAGGAGAACGCAAGCGCATATTACGAAAAATCCAAACGGCTTCTGCACAAACGTGAAAAAATAAAAGAGGTCATAAAGGATTTGGAAGCGCGCTTAGAGGAAGCAAGGAAGAATGATGTAGTGAAGGAGCGCAAGATAATCAAGGTGCGCAGCAAGGATTGGTATGAGAAGTTCCATTGGTTCTTCACAAGCAACGGCATGCTGGCAATAGGTGGCAGGGACGCGCATCAGAACGAATTCCTGAATTCAAGACATTTCTCGGAGCACGACCTGTTCTTTCATTCGGACATATTCGGGGCGTCTGTTGTGATATTGCAGGGCGGTGCTGATGCCCCGCATGAGATACGCAACGAGGTCGCGCAGTTCGCCGCATGCTTTTCGAGCGCGTGGCAGAAGATGCAGAAATCTGTCGACGTATATGCAATGAATAGGGATCAGGTAAGCAAGTCGACAAGCCAGGGATCCCTTGGCACTGGAAGCTTTATGCTGAAGGGCGAAAGGGACTGGTACAGGAACACGGAATTGGAGCTGTTCGCTTTTGTAGAAGTGGATAAGCTGAAGGTTGTGCCGAAAGCAACATTGGAGAAGCTTAAGATTGAAACTCCCTGCGCCACAATTGTGCAGGGAAAAATGAAAAAATCAGATGCGGCAAAACGCCTTTCTGCGCTTTTGCATTACTCCGATCTAGATGTGATAATGCAGCAGCTTCCTACAGGCACATTCAATATAGAGCTTAAAAAAGATTAAGATGCAGGGAATCTGAACTCCCAAAGCCTTAATGTACGAGTTCTCGAATAAGGTCCGCTGCATGTAGAATGCATGACTTGGCGAATGGAATCTGATATCTGGGCAGGGCGTTGCAAATCATATCCATTTTCCGAATGCGGATTGGTCGTCTCTAGTCATCAGGAAACAGGTCTCATATAAGGAGATGCACAGTTAATACAAAAATACTAGCAGAAAGCCCACGATTTCCAATTGTGGTAGAAGTTCTTTACCTTCAGCGGTTGGGGGATGTCAGAGCAATAAGTTCCCTATAAAGTGTTTTGTGATACATTTTATACTATATATCACTTGTGGATGCTACAATCTACTAAACATTGGTTCTATGCCATATTTCCTTATCTCTGCTTCGAACAACCTGGAACTGAATTTTTCTATTATCGAGATATATAATCTTAGGTATCCTTCTTTTATGCAGCTCCCAGTGGGGCACTCGTATATCGCACTGGCATCTGCCATCTTAGTTCTGCTCAACTGGATATATCATTTATAAACCTTTATAAACCTTCAACATCAAAATCTATCTATGTACAAGGCAAATAACAGCAAGCGCAGCGGCACTTATCCGGATAAGAGAAAGAGCAGGCATATTGGGCTTATCATATCTGTAGTCATTATAGCCGTATTAGCATACCTTGTCTTGGTTTACGGGTCGCTGCCATATTCGCTGCTAACGGTAAAGCAGCTCAATGCGAGTACCTTGCAATCGATAATGCTTTCAAGGATAAATTCTGCAAAGACTCTTAACCTAAGCTACAACGGCAGCATTGCGATTAATGGCTCTGATCCCTATGTACAATTTTCATATAATAAGAACAGTAGCAGCACATACCTTGCGCTGTACATACTGTATAGCAATGGCTATAATGAAGTCACGGCGAGACTGGCAAACATATCAGCTCCAGGGCTAGTATGCACTACTTATCATGAACCGGTGTACAACGGCCAGCCATACGCGCTCCCAAGCTGCGTATACAGGAAGCCTTACATTCCTATGCTTGAGCTTGCAGATGAAATAGCAAATTTCAGCACCATTGGCAACGTGTCCACAAACTCATACGGATTGCAGATTTACAAAGGGCAACTATGCTATAGCATGAATGGCACGGCAACCGTCATGGTTAACGGATCCATTGCAGATTCATTAGGATTTATCCCAGCTACCGTATACTTCAACACATGCATATCTGCCCAGTACAACCTGCCGTTAAATTTAAACGGCTACGCAAAAATGTCTAGCGGCCAAGTTGTAAACTTCCATTTCAATGAGACTAAGTTCAATGAGACTGGCTCCTTGTACTTAGGAGAGGTGTAGGCACTATAAGCAGTGCGCCACACTGCAGCAATGCGCAATCATGGGCGGAAAGAAGTGCGTAGCTGTTTTTGCCGTTTAAGGTCGAATGGGAAACAGGGATGAACAGCAATGATTTTGAGAAAAGGCAGTTGCAATACAAAAAGGACAAGGTAATTCAAACAGTCTACTTGGCATGTGAATACTGCAAGTTGCCAAAACCTTACGTAAACTTTGACGGATGCCCTTTGGAAGGAGTCAACGGGCCCGAAAACGGACACTATCATACTGGCGGAGTGAACAAAATTTGCATTTCCGAAAGGCAGATGAAAAGACAAAGTATGAACGAACTGGAAAGCACATGCATACATGAAGTGATACATCATCTAGGATTGTTGCACGATTCGTCCGATGAGAAAGCTTATTTTGAAAGAATCAAAAACTATGTGAAACCAAATGTTTGGAAACCTCAAGCTGGAGGTTCACAATTTATCACTGCCGAACAAAACAGGAAGGCAGACGAACGCATCAGGCAAGACCCAAAAAGGCTCGCTGAAATAAATGAGGACAGCAACTACATAAAATTCATAGAGGGCAGGCCGATCAGCAACATGAAAGAGCAAAGTGAAAAACAAAAGCCAAAAACAACAAAGAGAAAGAAGGCTCCACACAAAGAGCACACTTCAACTCCATATAAATCCATGAGCAAAACGGACATAGAAGAAGCTCGCAAAAAGTTAGGCATCAAAACAGAAAAAGATGAGCCAACGTCAAAACTGGATGATAAGGAACATAAAAGACTGATAAACAAAGCTTATGAAAACATGAACACAGACTTCGGTGATAAACATGGAGAAAACCGCTGGACTAAAAAGAAGAAAGGCTTGCTTGGAAGAATAAAAGATGCTTTGAGAATCGAATAATAATTGAGACCCATCTAAATACAGAAAGGTTGAAAATGAATTGGTAATAAATAGATTGGCTCAGGAAAATTAATATGTCAAAAGCTTGGTTCGAGAATGGCAAATTCTACATCAAAGGTAGACCTAGAAAGCCATAATATCCGAGCAATCTATTTAAGCAGCTAGTGTTAAGATTTCAAAACATAGAAAGTAGGTTTATTATGTGTCGTTTTCGCAGCCATTCTATTTTGGTTTGGCGGAGATGCGGCTGCTTTGGTAATAATTTTACCTGCTGTTTATGTAGGTTATAAATTTAGGAGAAGAACAAGGATATTTGTTTATCGAGGCTAACTACCATTCGAAAGTACCGTTAAAGAAAAGGTTGCCTAATTGCCATACACATCTATTTTACCGCCAACGTGATGAACCTCTATCATGCCTCCGGGCGGTCTTAAAGGATTTCCATTGCACTTATGTGTTTCTGGAACCCAATGTCTAACACAAAAGTATCTATTACAATATCTACATTGATGAACGTCTGTCCAACTATTATATCTCTTATCACAATAGGAGCAAAAATTATCTGTATGATATTTTTTAAACTCTAACTGCTTCTTTTTAAGATACACAATTTTCTCTGATTTCTTCATTTTAGCGAAATTTTCAACATTGAATTTTTCGTATGGAACTGAATAATTATTTTCTGATTTCTTTATTTGAATATAATCTTTTTCCATGGTAGAACATTCAAAATTATGCCTTTCTGGTGCTATATGCCTAGAACAAAAATATTTATTGCAGAACTTACATTGGTGTTTATCTGTACGCTCAAGATACCTTTTAGCACATTTTGCACAATAATTTTTATTGCTAAATGTTTTGTGTATAAAATCCGATATTGTAGATGCCATTATACTTACCAATAATTACTATGTTATCAATTCTAACTATGTGTTTTTATTCCTATCTTTTCTAGGTAACCCTAGCCCTTTAAACTACGCCAGCACGTTCATCCTTTGGATTCACGTGGGCTAACGTCCCAACGATCTGCAAGCTAGCAACCTAGCAAGCGGCTGATTTTGCGGGAGGTCAAAATCAGCCTTACGTCGCCATGTCCTACAAAGTAGCCGCAGCAGCCGTAGTCCGCCGTGCGACATCCAAAGATGTCTTAAAGGCGGGTGTAGGCTGTAAGATGGGGTAATCTCTACATGGACGGCTATAATATTGATGTGCAGTAGCACGGGGAAAAAATAACCTTCTCAGAGATTTACGAGGGAGATTTTCTTTACATGAATTGCTAAGTTCATGTAGAGAAACCTAAGTGATGTAGAAAAGACAGGTGGAGGTTTGATATACGAAGAATGAATATATATAAATCTAAAAGATATATTTATATATCTAATTGATATAAATATTATTGATAAATATGGCTTCAAAAACCCAAGTTCAGATGCAGATTCAACATTCGCCTACTTTGAACACTGTACTTATGGTGGAACAAACTTTAAGAGATAGCAAAGAAGTTATCAAAATATCAGAATTGAAAAGGAGGCTACCGAGAAAAGTGATGCACGCAACTCTTCTTGAAATTCTAAATTACCTACAAGAAAGTGGTAAGGTACTGATAACTACAAAAGGTGTAGTGTGGACATACACGCCAAGCAATTTGATGAGTAGACTTAAGAAAGGGGGATTAGAGCTATGAAGACTCCAAAAGTCATAAGGGTTATTCTCAAAGACCAAGCCAAAGAGGCATATGAAATGCTATGCAAAGTTGTAGAAGAGCAGAGAAGCAAGGGCAGGACAAACTCCGAAGAGATACAATTACTGAAATCAATAAACAAGAAAGTAGAGATTTTGAAGTATAATCAGGCGTATGGACAAGGCATAGCAAAAGAACAGATACCGAAAGGCCTTGATGTTGATAATCTGTTCCGAATAGAACTTACTCACTATTGGAGAATGATATATACGATAAGGACTAATGAAGTCGAGATAGTGAGTTTTATCCTGTACATAATAGACCACAAGGGATATGACAGAATATTAGGCTACAGGAAAAAGTAGGTACTGAGATGATGAAAGGAGAGAACCTGAGAAAGGAATTGAAAAAACTGGAGAAAGATAAATTGATCTCCCTATTAATGGATGTTGCAGCTTTGAGAAAGGAAAATCTTGAATTGCTCTTATTAAAGCTTGGAAACGTGAGTGGAGACGACGAATTTATTCGTGGGAGGATGTCAGATTCGCCTGAATTCCTCTAGTGCCTCTTCGTATTCCATGAAATCGTAAATGCAGGGAGAGAGATTTGAACTCTCGAACCCTCTACGGGAACAGGCCCTGAACCTGTCGCATTTGGCCAGGCTTTGCTATCCCTGCATGCATCCTATTTGCCGAATCAGATTTATAATTGTAATGCTTATCTTATCTATTATAATCTTGGGGATTGTTTGGTTGAAGGCAAAGGCATAAGCGTAAAGGTTGCTACTGCTGTGGGTCTTGGCGCCATTATAGGCGCAGGTATATTCGTGCTTAGCGGTACAGCTATTGCAATCGCCGGACCAGATGCGCTGATAGCCTTCCTTTTGGTCGGCATAGTCGCATTGCTCATAGCATTTGAATTCGGTGCATTGGGGTTCATAATGCCTAATGCCAAAGGCGCAGCGTATTCATATGTTTACGAAGCATTCGGCAGCGAGCTAGGATTCATAACCGGCATACTCGCATACTTCAGTTTCGCCACTGCGATATCGGCGATAGCGCTTGGATTCGGGTCATACATGGCGAGCATGCTCGGCCTTCCGCTGTCGCAGTTTTCGATATTGTTTGCCATAATGCTCATATTCGTGCTCACCCTTGTGAATATAATTGGGGTCAAGAAAGCCGCGAAAGCAGATTTCTGGCTCGTCATGCTAAAGCTCTCTATACTGGGCATATTCATAGCCTTTGCGTTGGGTATAGTGACATTAGGGCACTACTCTGTGTCAGGACATTTCTCAATCCTAAAAGATCAATCAAGCATAGCTGCAATATTTGCCGCAAGCGTGGCAATATTCTTCGCATATTCCGGATTCCAATCTATATCTACAATAACATCTAGCGTGGAAGGCAAGGCGAAGGGTGCGTCAAAAGCCATAATATCTGCTGTTATTATAAGCATAATAGTATACGTATTTGTAGCATTGGCACTCATGTTTCTTGCCCCTGCCAGCGCATATACAATATCAGCAGATCCGTTATCATTCGCCCTAAAGTTTGCGCACGCACCGGTGCTCTTATTCATTGTAGTCGACATAGGCGCACTGATAGCGACTACCTCTGCAACCCTAGCTATGATATTGAGCTCATCAAGAATACTTTACCAGATAAGCGACAACAAGCTCCTTCCAAAGATATTCCGCAAATACGATAAGAAAAAGGATGTAGCTGTGAACGGCGTAATTATATCCTCGATAATCGGCGTGGTGATGCTATTTTCAGGTAACATATACGTAATTGCGGCAATAAGCAACTTCGGGCTTCTATTCTCATATCTTATGGGCAGCTTTGCAGTGATACATTTCAAGAGGATAAAAAAAGAGGCCATGCATATACCGTTCTATCCCGCCCTGCCCGTAATTGCGATAGTTGCAATCCTTGCATTCCTCATAGGCATGCCAAAGGAGGCGCTCGTGATAGGCACAGGAATAATAATGTCTCTTATGATAATATACTATTTCCTTAGGGAGCTCAGGGGCAAAAAAATTATAAGAATAAGGCTTTTCAAGTGACAAAATGCTTATAGGTCTGATAGGTGCGCCGAACAAAGGCAAGAGCACGCTTTTCTCAGCCATGACTATGAACGAGGTAGGCATAGCCAACTATCCATTCACAACAATAGACCCTAATCTGGGTGTCGCATACGCCAATATGGAGTGTGCAGAGAAGCGCATAGGCATTAAATGCAATCCAAGGAATTCAACGTGCACAGACGGGATAAGGCACATACCGATAAATGTTGTAGATGTTGCTGGGCTGGTTGACGATGCAAGTTCGGGGAAGGGCATGGGCAACCAGTTCCTCAACGATGCAGTTGCGGCAGATGCCTTGCTTGTAGTCGTAGACATAAGCGGGAAGACGGATAAGTCAGGTAATCCATGCGAGGATTGCGATCCTAGCGAAGACATTGCGATGGTAAAGCGCGAGATGGCAAAATGGCTTTTTGGGATATTGAAGAAGCACATGCCTGCGATGTATAAGTGCGAAGACAGCATGGCTGTGCTGGCAGACATATTCAACGGCATACACGTGGACATGTCGATTGTTGAAGATGTGATAGGCATGCTTTCCCTCCCAAAAACCAGAATAAATTGGCGCGACGCAGAAATAACAGCATTTTCGTCGGCCATAATAGAAAAAGCAAAGCCTTTGCTGGTTGTGGCAAACAAGAGCGACGCGCCTAACGCTGACAAGAACCTCGAAGCGCTGGGTAAAAAATACACCGGCAAAATAATCCCTACCTCTGCAGCTGTCGAATTGGCGCTGAGGAAAGCAGCGCAAAAGGGCATTATAACCTATTCTCCTGGTGCAAGGAGCTTCAGGATATTGGATGGGGCTATAGATGCGCAGCAAAAATCCGCCTTGTCCTACATGGGGTCTTTCATCTCTTCGAAAGGCACCAATGTGCAGGAAGCGGTAGATTACGCGGCATTCAGCATGCTCGGCAACATAGTGGTATATCCTGTAGAAGATGAAAACAAATATACGGACCACTTCGGAAACATACTGCCCGATGCTATACTGATAAAAAAAGGATCAACTGCGATGGACCTGGCGAGGATGATACATACGGACATAGCAAAGAATATGCTGTACGCGGTAGACGCGATAACCAAGAGGCGGCTGGCCAAGGACTATGTACTGCAGAGCAACGACATAATAAAAATAGTCAGCGCAATAAAACCTAAATAGGAACTTTTGCAATGCATTTCGCTTCCTATACCTAAGCCTGGCTCCTAGCCCTCCTAAGCAGCCCTATCAATGGCGTCAGTATGAGCAATGTGGCCACAGGTACAATTACAAGGTATACTACAAATGTGTCGGTCGGAAGGGCCTTAAGCAATTCCACCGATGAATATATCGCTATCAGGTATATTATGAATATGCTTATAGCATATATCACACTCGTATAAACTGCATTTATAACGCCAACGTCTATAGCCTTCTTTATGCTCTGCGTATTTACGCCTGTGCGCATGCCTATCCACAATGCAACGATCAATGGGAATATTATCGCGCCTGGCATGTAGATTATGTACGAGCCTATATTATACAGCATAAGGCTCGTGCTCCCTGCTGCGTATGCAATGCCATTTGGAAAAAGGATGAGAAGCGCAAGCCCCGCCAGTAGCATTATTATCCAAAAAGCCAAAGGTCCTGCAATCCCAATGTCTCCTTGTGGCTTGTCCGTGTTGGCATCTGCCGTTCCCTGCAATGGATTATTGTTGTCACCGAAGACCTGCATTCCTGTCATAAGAGTATAGCGGTTTCTATGTTTTTAAGCCTTTCTGCATGGGCATGCTCTGCGTCAAGTGCAGCAATGGAAAGGATTAATAGATATTGCATGAAAAAAGTATCTGTGATGACTGAGATGATCGCTGAGCATTTGCTGTGAAGACAAGTAGGCGGGCTGATATTATTGAACGCATTGGAGAGATTGCATAAAACCAGTATAAGGGCGACCGACGTAGCCGCACAATACTGGTGCGAGAGACAGATGGAGCTTAACTATACAAAAGGCCCTAAGATAACCGCAGAGATAAGGAAGGGCAGGATGATGCACGAAGTGATGGAGCAGGAGGTCAATGTACCTATATTGCTTCAACCAAAAAGCTACTCTGATTCGGTATACAAATCTCTGTATACAAGTTATATGGCGCTGAAGCAGCTCCCGAACAATGGAAGGGCGCGCGAGATACAGGTATACGGGTCGGTGAACGGCTATAAGATTGTCGGCAAGATAGATGAATTAAGCGCAAAGGACGGCATGGTCACCATATATGAAGACAAGACAAAAGCCAATGACAATCTGCCTTCAGAACCACAGATGCTCTCCCACAAGGTGCAAGTCCTGCTATACCACAAGCTTGTAGGCGACATAAAGGACAAGCTCTACACATACCAGAATTTCAGCAGGATATACGGCATAAATCGGCTTGCCATGACCGACGAATTTAAAAGGCAGCTTGACGCGCTAGGCATAGAATCAGGGCTTCAGTCCCTGGATGCAGTTGCAAAAGAATTCTTCAACGAATTTTCCGGGATAAATAAACTCAGCAACACCATGTGCATAAGGTACATAAATCAGTTCACCGGAAAGGAGATAAAACTTTATAAATTTGAATATTCGCAAGAAGAGATCGACCAGATGCTTGCATTTTCCATGAAATACTGGAATGGGGACAGGGACGCGCTTCCTGTGCCTTTCGAAGAGAAATGGAAGTGCAATTACTGCGTATTTTTCGGCAAGGAATGCAAAAAATGGTGGCCCCAAACGAAATTATAAGGTGTTCGCATGTTGAGCAAGGAAGAATTGAGAAAGGAATTTTCTGCCAAAAGCGGTGAATATTATTCAGTCAAGCTTTTCGAGGATGAGGGATTCATCCGCAAGCAGTGCAGCGCATGCGGCAAGCATTTCTGGACGTCGGACTCCAAACGGGAGCTGTGCGGAGATTCAGAGCACGAACCATATTCTTTCATAAAGGACAAGCCAAGCGAAAGCATCAAGTATGTTGAATTTTGGAAAAGGTTTTCAGATTTCTTCAAGAAGGAAGGGCACACGGAAATACCTAAATATCCGGTAGTGAGCAGGTGGCGCCAGGATCTGTATTTTACTATAGCGAGCATACAGGATTTCCAGCGCATAGAAAACGGGAAGATGAGCTTCGAATACAATGCGAACCCCATCATAGTTCCGCAGATATGCCTGCGCTTCAACGACATACCGAACGTCGGCGTTACCGGAAGGCATATGACCTCGTTCATGATGGCAGGTCAGCTTGCATTCAACTATCCTAAAGAAGGATACTGGCGCGACAGGACGATAGAGCTGAATTACAATCTGCTGACGAAAATAGTTGGAGTCAAGAAGAAGGATTTGACCTATATAGAAGATGTATGGGCGATGGGTGATTTCTCCGAATTTGGACCATGCCTAGAGAGCTTCTCGAATGGATTGGAGCTTGTCAATAGCGTGTTCACGCAGTTCGAATACAACAACGGCAAGAGATCTGAGCTGAAGAGCAAGGTGGTGGATGTCGGATGGGGCTTCGAACGACTCATGTGGTTTAAGTCCGGTTCGCAGACCGCATACGATGCGGCATTCGGAAACGAATTGAAGTATGCTTTCAAAAGCGCAGGGATAAAACCCGACCGCAAGCTTTATGCAAAGGCGTCGTCCATGTTCAGCTCGATTGATGCAACCGAGGTTTCAAATCCTGCGGAATTGGAGCTTGCGATAATAAAAAAAGCAGGCATAACAAAGAAGGAATATTTTGACATCATAAAACCTACGCAAGCGATATACGCCATGGCTGATCACTCAAGGACATTGCTCTTTGCCATAAACGACGGGGCGCTTCCGAGCAACGTAGGCGGTGGCTACAACCTGCGCGTACTGCTAAGGAGGATGTTCGATTTTATAAGCACCTATGGCATCGACATAGACCTAGTCAAGCTTTTCGAGATGCATGCGAAAGACCTTGCAGGCCTCTATTTTGGCCTTGAGGAGAGCATAGACGAGATCACGCGAATCATAGAAGTAGAAAAGCGCAGGTACGATGACACAAAGAGGTCAGCGATGAAGACTGTAAGTTCAATAATAGACAAAGGTGAAGCAATAACCTCTGAGAGGATGAAGGTAATGTACGAAAGCAATGGCATATCGCCTGAGATGATATCCTCAATGGCTGCGCAAAAAGGCGTAGATATCCATCTGCCTGAAGACTTCTATTCAAAAATCCTAAAGAGCGATTTCGTAGAAAAACGCAAGCATGCCGAAATACTTGACATAGAGACTGATGGACTTCCAAAAACAAGGAAGCTGTTCTACAATTTCGTTGAAGAAGCGTATGCAAAAGTCATAGCATCGAAGAACAACCTTGTAGTGCTATCGCAGACACCGTTCTATGCCGAGAGCGGGGGCCAGGAAGCCGATCATGGCACGATAGATGATGCCAAAGTCGAAGATGTCAAAAGCATCGAAGGTGTAATAGTGCATGTGCTGGAAAAAGGCAAACACATAAAGGCAGGCACAGAGGTGCATTGCAGCATAGACGTCCAGAGGAGGCAGCGCTTAATGGCACACCATACTGCTACGCATCTCGTGAGCGCAGCAGCAAGGGAGATTCTGGGGCAGCACGCATGGCAGGAGGGCGCAAAGAAGAGCGCTTCAAAAGCGCACATCGACGTTGCACACTATGAGCGGCTAAACGAAGAACAAGTCCGCGCGATAGAAGACAAAGCCAATTCATACATATTCAACGGGATAAAAGTTGAGATGAAAGAGATGCCTAGGAGTCTTGCGGAATCAGAATTTGGATTCTCCATCTATCAGGGCCACGGGGTTCCGGCAAGCCAGCTGCGCATAGTCGAGATACACGACATAAAAGGCAATCTTATAGATGCGGAAGCGTGCGGCGGATTGCACCTTATGAACAGGGAATCAAGCATAGGCATGATAAAGATTACGGGTGCGTCAAAGATTCACGATGGGATAAACAGGATTGAATTCGTAGCCGGCCCAGCCGCATTTGACTACATAAAAGCGCAGCAGTCCAAGCTCGAGAGGATGTCATCAATACTTGGGGTAGACCAGGCCAAATCGGTAGAGAGCCTGATGGCGGTAATGGAAGAGTCAAAGAGGTACAAAAAGGAGCTGGAAAAATTCAGCGAAAAGAGCATCTCATCCAAAGCAGAGGTGCTTGCCGCAAAGGGCAACACCATAATAGAGCAGCTGGATTATGATAAAAGGCAATTGAGGGGAATTGCAACATCGATAACGGAAGCGAACAGATCCTCTGTTGTGCTCCTATACAACATGCAAATGGACGTAGTATGCATATCAGGCGAAGATTCAGGCATAGATGCGCTGAATTATGTAAAGGAAAAGATTGGCAGCATAATCAAAGGTGGAATCTTCAAGGGTGGAGGCACAAAGAAGTTTGCAGAAGGCAAGATAACGAGATGATGCATGTGGGAGCAGAGACGATAAAATTTGCCACCGAGCGCAAGGGATGAGCATGCTTCCAAATTTAATGTACTTGATATATTCGATAGTAATATTTCCCATAATATACATATTCCCAGCATATGCGGCAAACGGCGCACCCGTGCTGTTTGGCGGAGGCAAGCCTTTGGATTTAGGAAAGATGTTCTTAGGGAAGAGGATTTTCGGCAACCACAAGACAATAAAGGGCACGGCGTCAAGTATCGCCGCAGGACTGATAGTCGGCATAATTGAATACCCTTTCCTACATTATATGCTTGCGGTAGCCGTATTGCTTACAATTGGCGCTAACATAGGCGATCTTTTCGGGAGCTTCATAAAGCGCAGGATGTCGGTAAAATCAGGTGCAAGCATACCTATACTGGACCAATACGGCTTCTTTGTTTTTGCTCTGCTTTTTGCATTACCTTTGGGTCACCTTCCAGATGCATACGGGCTCGTATTTCTTGTGCTGCTTACTGGCTTTCTTCATGTACTTACAAATAGAGGTGCCCACAAGCTGAAACTCAAGGATGTTCCGTGGTAGCATGTCGTTAAGGGGCATTGCAGGTAAGGTAAAAGATTTCTTTTTTGGGAAGGTAGTATACTCTAATGGAGCATCATCTACATCTACAATAAGGATACTGCAGAAGCGCAATGAAAGGATACTCATGTTCAACGGCATCACATTCTCTAGGGTGGTTTCTGGTTCGATATATACTGGAGGATATTGGGATTATATGCTGCCCCTTCCTTCGTTATACTGGGATCCACACATACTTTTGATAGGCCTGGGCGGCGGGACTACGCCATTCCAATTGAGGAGCATCTATGGAAAGGAAATAAGCATAGATGTGGTGGAAAATGATAGCGAAATAATAAAAGCGTCAGAGGCGTTCATAGGTAAAGCGATCGATTTCATGCTTATAAAAGACAATGGCGAGTCATATGTTCAATCCTCAAGATCGAAATACAGCATAATACTTTTGGATGCGTATGTCAACGACAATATTCCAGATGTGTTCTTTGGCGAACGGTTTATAGCAGACGCCCATGCGGCACTGAAAGATGACGGCATAATGGCAATAAATTACATACTAAATGCCAAGGGCATCCGCATGCTAGACGCTTATGTTAACATTCTGTCAAAATATTTCAAAGTGTGCATCACTGGTAGTCCGATGCACTCGGGAAATAGGCTTATAATATGTTCAAAAACATTTACTATCGAGATGATGGCATCGATAGCCTCAGCCCGTTTCGCAGGCAATAAAAATATGCTTGCCATACTAAAAGAGTACCATTGCGCATAAAGCCTTGAAAA
>JAKBRJ010000004.1 GCA_021834785.1 Microcaldota archaeon | reverse complement strand
TTTATTAAATAACTGTTGTGCGTATTAAGGATAGAATGTGCCTTAGTGGTGTAACGGCTGCACGGAGGACTGTGGATCCTCAAGTCCGGGTTCGACACATTAATTGCGAAAACCCCGGCTAAGGCCTAATAAATTTTATGTGCAGAACATCCTGATTGATTATAATATGTGCAGCGCAAACCATCTCATGAAGCGCCTGATCCTAATATTCATAGGGCTTGTATTCTTTTTTATGTCTTTTATCATGGCTTTGTAAAGGATCTTCTCCTGGGGGTCAAGCTTGCCTTCTTTCACTATCTCCTGCCTCTTTCCATCTACTGTCTGAGTCTCTGTCTTGTTTATGACGTCCTTTTTCACCATCGAATACCATTCGTCTAAAGAACTCCCGCCAGTATCCTTATCCTTCAATACTTTCAGCATGTCTCGCATAGTCATGTCTCTTCCGCTCTTGTGCTCGTATTCGTGCAGCAGCGGCAGCATTGCAGCCTTATCGCATACTCTTTCTATATCCGCAGCTGAAAACCCGATAGTGGCTCGCGCTAGTCTTCCAAAGTTTATATGGGATTTTGGCTTATCCCTCGTATAAAATTCGAATAGCTTTTTCCTATCTTTATACTTCGGCGGCATCAGATAAACGCTGTCGCCGAATCTCCCGCTCCTCTTGAGCGCAGGGTCTATGTCCCAGGGATGGTTAGTTGCGCCTATAACAAAAAGCCCATCAGGATTCTTTTCGACTCCGCTCATCTGAGTAAGGAATTCGTTCACTGCCAGCCTTAGGGCAGAGCTTTCTCCTCCTTCCTGCCCGCCGCCCCTTTTGACCCCAAGGGCATCCAGTTCATCAAAAAATATTATGCATGGCAAGTTTTCTCTCGCCTGCACGAATATCTGCTTGAGGTTCTTTTCGGTATTTCCAGTATACATGTCGATTATCAGATTTATCTGTGCTATTATCACATTGGCTCCTGCTTCGCCTGCTATTGCATTTACTATATGGGTTTTTCCGTTTCCGGGGGGCCCATATAATATAAGCCCAAGACCGAGCTTCTTGCCATATTTCTTAAATAGTTCTGGGTGTTGTATTGCAAGTATTACATTGTCATGCAGGTATTTTTTCACCTTTTCCAAACCCATTACGCTGTCAAACTTTACGTTAGACTTGTAGAATTTCACTCTCTTTATCTGGCCTTCTTCTATCAATTCGGTATTGTCATTCTTGCTTGTCTGGCTATTTATTGATGTCTGCTTCTCTTTTTGCGCGTCTCCATAGTCCATGTGTATAAGTGAATCGAGATGCTCAAGCCGGTTCTTTGCTTCAGAATATCCTGAATCTATTTTAAGGGATTTTTCATACCAGAACCTTGCCCCAAGTAGATCGTTGCTAGATTCTAATATATCGCCGAATAATAGGGGTGCGTCCGGGCTGCTCGGCTGCAATTCCATGACTTTTTCTAGGTCTGCTTTTGCAGCATCATAGTTGCGCATTATGCGCTCCGTGAGCGCCTTATTAAAATAGGCATCTGCGTATTTTGGGTCTATGCGAATTGCTTCGTCAAATTCCTTTATTGCATCATCAAATTTGCTAGCCTCGAACATGCTGTTGCCCTTTTTCCAATGGTCCTTAGCATTTAAATCCACTTGGGACGGGCTTTCGTTTGGCTGTACTGCTTCGTCTGACAATAAATCACTCAGATGCAATTTGATTGCACAAATTAAATATTTATAGATTATTAGTTTATATATTCACTGCTTTTTATGCCTGTCGAGAAAATGATTCAATGCAGCATCTACAATGACAATGCCGTTGTTTTCTCTTGGTACGTTTATTATTTTGAATGCTCCAAAATTTCTTATCAGCATCTTCGTTCTATCATTTAATTCAATCATATCTGGGGATTTTACCTTGTATATGCCATTCAATTGCTTCACAACCAACTGGCTATCCGAATATAAGGTAATATCTAATTCCTTTGGGTCGCCCATGTTTTTAAGGCACCAGTCTAGCGCAAGCATTATGGCATTATATTCTGCATAATTGTTAGTCTTTATTCCGTTGTATTCTTCGTGCTTCTTGAATATTTCCTTTCCATTGCCGTATACGATATATCCCGACGCACTTTCTCCGGGATTTCCTCTTGCCGCTCCATCAGTATATATTGTAATTTTCTTCAAACAAACACCTTGTATTTGACACCGTAAGCTAAAGATTTCACGCTGTTTACAGGCGGAATTAAGCCTCGCCAAACTAATATACTAAATAATTAATCTAAACAATTATATTATGCATATCTATACGCTGCAGGAGGGCAGGAAACTCGTAAATGCAGCAAGGACTGCCATAGAACTTTGTATAAAAAACCCTATGTTCAAACCAGATATTGTGGAGAGCAGCATAAGTGAATTTGATGAAAAAACAGGCGTATTTGTCACAATAGAGCATTACCCGACAAAGGCGCTCAGGGGATGCATAGGATTTATAAAATCCAAAGAGCCCTTAAAAAAAACCCTTGTGCAGGCTTCGCTTGCGGCAGCATTTGAAGACCCGCGGTTCGTTCGTATATCGGGACCAGAATTAGATGAATCAACAATTGAGGTGAGCATACTCTCAAAGCCAGAAATCGTAGATGGCGAGGAAAAGAAGCGCCTTGAGGCAATTGCAGTCGGCAGGGATGGTACATTGATAGAGTATGGAGGTTATAGCGGATTGCTGCTTCCGATAGTGGCCGTTGAACAAAAATGGGATAGCGCAAGGCTACTTGATGAGACATGTGCAAAGGCAGGATTGCCTAGAGAATACTGGAAGCAGAAAAACGTAAAGCTTTACAAGTTCCAGACTCAGATTTTTAGGGAAGATGTGCCCAACGGAAAGATAACAGAGATTAGGCTTTAGTTGCATGTATTTATATCCTTTTGGCAAAAATAAGAACATAGTGGGCTTGTAGCTTAGCATGGTTGGAGCGCCCGACTGATATCTTTAAGAAGGTAGGCAGATATCGGGAGGTCGAGAGTTCAAATCTCTCCAGGCCCATATTTTTATTTAAGTTATATGCAACTCATCTACCTTTTGGCAATCATTATTCATTAGAATAAAAAGATTGGCAGAAAATGGATAAAGATAAAATATTTACTAGATGGATCTATCAAATTGAGGAGTAAAATTTTAAGAGGGCTTTCGCAAGCCCTTTCCTTCTGCCTTTAAATGTGTGCCCAGTTCCTTTTAATATGACTGATCTGAATTTTTTGCCGGCATATGCCTTCGAAATGATATCCGTAGCTTTTCGTACGTCTATTTCTTTCATTAATTCATCGTTCTCTCCGAACGCAACAAACAGCGGTTTCTTCAATCCTGCAACATAATCCAGTTTACCATCATAATACAAAGCTTTTGCTTCTGGATTTTTCAAATCTGCCGTGCTTAGAAACCTTTCAGGACCAATCAACTTTTCCATATATCCAGTGCCTTTTGTGGGCATCAAAATGGCATTTCCCCTTGCCCTTTTCGCAATGCTTATAAGCTTAAAATAACTTTTCTTTCTCATCTCATAAAGGTCGTAGCTGTGGTCATCGACGGGACTGATCAATGCCATTGCCGTAACGAATTTTGAGTTCTTTGCCTTTTTGGAATTCATATAATAAAGAATCTTCTGGCATCCCGTACTGTGGCCTTCTAAAAATATCTTTCTGAATCCCATCTTTCGCAAAGATCTTATTGCACCGTCTATATCATAAACGCAATCCTCAAAACGCTCAAGTGCACTTCCTGCAAGAAGCTCCCTGTTTCCTGAACGGTATCCAAACTCTTCTATAACATAACTGCCCCTTGTTAGCTGAGACATAAAAGCTATGCCTCTTCTCTTTGCTTCTGCCGATATTTCAGGTATGCTGTTGCTGCCGTAGAAGCTTCCGCCAAGGCCATGTATGTGCAATATGGCTTTATCTGTCACACCCTTTGGCTTCGAGAGCATCGAATATAAGATAAGACCATCGCTTGCATCGAAACTGAGTATGTCTACGCATTCAAGATGTTTTGGATGCTTGATTTGGTTTATGCTCATTTCAACCACATTTTATTTAGGCTGTTAAATTTTTAAATGCTTTAGAGCCGATAATAAATTTGTCAGCACTTTCTTTTTTGCAGTTTCTACTATGAAGAGATGCACAGGTTTCATTTCAAATCTTGGCTATACACAACGCTAAAAGTTTATTACAAGAGGTGCAAAAACAAATGGTTAAGTATATTCTCTCCATATTTTTATTTGTACATTACGAAATTATTTGGGATGATAAGGTATGAAGATTTTGGTTACGGGACATAAGGGCTTTATAGGTTCTGTAGTTTATGCTGATTTGCAAAATAAGCATGATGTTTATGGGTTTGATATTGGTAGCCAATTTGATGATCAAAGATACGACCTTATAGTACATTTGGCAGCTAGGACATTAATAAGAAAATCTAAAGAAATGCCATACGAATATTTTCAAGATGGACTTGGATTAACCATGAAATTCGTGGAGAAGGCAAGGAGGGATAAAACTCCAATAATATTTCCAACCTCTGGTTCTATAAGCGAACCATCTAATCCATATTCTTTGGTAAAAAAGCATGCAGTAGAATGGATTAATTTGTATAGGAAACTCTATAACATAGATGCCTATATATTGAAATTCTATAATATTTATGGGCCGACTGGCAGGAAGGGTGCCGTCTACCTATTTACCAAAGCAGCAATAGATGGCGAACAAGTAGTGGTGTATGGAGATGGATCCCATAAACGTGATTTTGTCCATGTGAATGACATTTCAAAGATAATAAATAGGATTGCAAACAATGAGATTAAGCCAGGAGATTATGAAGTAGGAAGCGGTAAACCTACATCTGTGTTGGAGTTATTGGGTCTTGTTGAATCAGTATCTGGAAAAAAATTACAGGTAACTTATAAGGATTACATACTTGATGAAGCAGAGAGTCTGTACGCAAATGACAATAGTGTATTGGATAAATATGTGAATTTGGAGGAGGGAGTAAGAGATGTATATGCACACCTTTTAAATGAGAGAAAAATGATTTAATAAGCTATTCTATTGTTATCGTTTTGCCCCCAGGATAAGATGCAGCGGTATATCCTGCATTAGACAGGTTATGCGCAAACTTTGCATTGTTATTCCCGTACGTATATATTTTCCTCGGCTTTACTCTTTCTATTAATTCTATTGCCTGATTGAAGTCTGCATGATCGCTTATAGCGAATTGTGCATCTGTGCTAAATCTGTATATTCTTGCAAAGCCCGTGGCTACTGCAGTAAAGACATGTTTTTTATGAAACATGGAAAGCATCTCGGATACTCGTTTTAGTGTGTTGTTTTCTACCACCCCTACAAAATTATCGGAGAATGCCAATGTGTCATCTGGCGCATCATAAGCAGAATATGATTTAAGATTGTACCCATACTTTATGTATACCTTGTTTACCTCGAATATCCTTTTGCTTACTACTGGAGCTATACCTATTTTATTAAGTATTGATATTATTTCTTGGGCTTTTCCCATAGCATATGATCCGAAAAGCACTATGCCTTCATTTAGCCTTTTCTCTGTCCATTCTTGCAACAGCATTTCAGTTTCAGCCCTATCGCCGAATTTTATATCTGGGTCAGGATAGGTAGAATCCATTATCAGCGTATCGGCATCCGTATAATCCAGCGGCTTTGATACCCTGGACTTCTGCATTTGGTAATCGCCAGTATAGACAGTCCGACCATTGCCGGCGTCTATGCACAACTGCTTAGACCCAAGCATATGACCCGCATCGAGCATGCTTATCCCGTCGTTTGAGCCTTTACTTTCGTATAATTCCGGGTTAAGGCCATATACTGCATTAATCAGCGAGCATGTCTATGGGCTTGATATGATCTTTGGCTTATTTTTGCTTTTTGCAGCGGCGATATGATCGCTATGCGCATGAGATATGAATGCAAGGGAAGAATTCTTCTCGTTCCTGTCCAGGGATATAGATATATGTTTGCTATCTGGTTCCATGCCATCATTTATTTATACGCTGCAGGTTATAAAATATGCGCTAATGTAGGCTTTACGTTTATTACATTTCTTTTCTTTAAAGTAAAAGTTTAAAATTTGCAATGCCTGAATACTAATGATTTTTATGGCAGAGAACATTATAATAATCGGATCTGGCCCCGCTGGACTAAGCGCGGCGCTTTATACAGCAAGGGAGGATTTCAAGCCATTAGTCATAACTGGAGTTAATGCAGGAGGCCAGCTTCTCCTCACTACGACCGTAGAAAATTATCCCGCATTCCCAGACGGAGTGCAGGGGGCAGAGCTTATAGACCTAATGAGAAAACAGGCCGAAAAGTTTGGAACCAGGTTCGTAGCAGATGATGTTGTCGGAGTCGATTTCTCTTCCAGACCATTTAAGATAAAAACGCATTCTGGACAATATGAGGCAAATTCGGTGATAGTTGCTACAGGTGCATCAGCGAAATGGCTTGGAATTGAGTCTGAAAAGAAGTTTATAGGCAAGGGCGTAAGCAGCTGCGCAACATGCGATGCGCCTTTCTTTAAGAATAAGAACGTTGTAGTAGTGGGCGGAGGCGATACTGCAATGGAGGATTCTCTGTTTCTTACAAAATTTGTTAACAGCGTTACGGTAGTGCATAGAAGAAACCAGTTCAGGGCAAGCAAGATAATGCAGGAACGGGTGCTTTCAAATCAAAAAATAAAAGTCGTATGGGATTCGAGCATAGACGAAATAATGGGAGATGAGAAGGTCTCAAAAGTAAGGATAAAAAACCTCAAGACCGATCAGGTTACGGAAATGGATATAGATGGCATATTTGTGGCCATAGGCTATGCACCTAACACCAAATTTTTAGAGGGCAGCTTGCCGCTTGACGATAAAGGTTATATTATAACAAAGAATGAAGTTGAAACAGATATAGAGGGCGTATTTGTAGCAGGGGATGATGCAGATCACACATACAGGCAGGCAGCAACGGCGGCAGGCAGCGGAGTGAAAGCAGCACTCAGGGTCAGGGAATACCTTCAGAATATGGACTACGATAATAAGCACTAAAACAGCTTCTTCTGCTTTTTAATGTCGTTAAAATCAGACACTCTTACACCTACCTTCCTTGCTTTTTTACCATATAAAAGCAATGATATGAGATTTCTGGAATTAGAATATAAGATTTCTTCAGAATCGGTATAATGGTGCAAATTCCTGCTTTTTATTTTTTCAGTGAAATCTTCGTATCTTACCTTTACGCCTATTGTTTTGAATAAATACCCTTTTTTGCCTAAATCTGACATAACCTCAACCACAAGTTTCTTTATCATTGGATCTATTTCGTTTATATCTGAGGTGCTCACAGCCATTGTACGCTCCCTGCTTATTGAAAGTATTACATTTGTATCAATTATTTTGCTCGTATCTACACCATTTGAAAGGTTGTACAATTGGCTTCCAAAAGAGCCCAGCTCAGCTATCAGATCCATCTTGTTTGACCTTGATATGTCTCCTATAGTCGACAACTTCATACGGTTCAGCTTCTCCTTTGTCTTTGGGCCTACCCCTGGAATCTTTTCCACGGCCATATCTTTTAAAAAGTCCTTTATCTCATCGGTTTTGACCATAATTAAACCATCAGGTTTCGCTTTATCGCACGCCATTTTTGCAAAATTCTTTCCAGTGCTTAAACCTATTGTAGATGGCAGGCCAAACTTTTTCCGCACAGCGTCCTTTGTTTCTTTTGCCACATTTATTGCAACTTCATAGGACGTTTCACCGAGATCTAATGCAGCTTCGTCTATGCTCGTTATTTCCATTTTGTAGCCTAATGATTTCAGATATTCCATTATCTTACCAGAGACGTCTTCATAATAGAATTCGTCGGATTGCAGGTATTCGAGCTCCTTGCACAACTTAAATGCCATTGAAGTAGGCATGCCACTCTTTACCCCGAATTTCCTTGCTTCGTAATTACAAGTTTGGACTACCCCCTTTTCCCGGTCTTCGAGACGTGATGTGCCGACCGCCATTGGTCTGCCTTTAAGTTCTGGATGCCTAAGCTCTTCGCATGCCGCAAAGAAATAGTCCATGTCTATATGCATTATTATATCATGGTTGCTTTCCAGGCATATCACCCTAAAAGATATTTGGCGGATAACCCAATTAATATATATTGCATTTAAATAATAAGTATGGTTCTATGATTAGGATGTGATCAGATGAGAGATCAGGCGTTTGCAGGAAGCTTTTATTCGGATAAACCCATGGGCCTTTCATCATTTATATCGGAGGCTATAGCAGAAGCAAATAATACAGGGTGCAATGCAACAAATTCAGTTTCATTTATAGCGCCCCATGCGGGGTATATTTACTCTGGGAGAACCGCCGCATATGCCTATAAGGCAATGCTCAACTCAAAGAAGATGCTTAACGCAGATACTATAGTTATATTGGGGCCGAACCATACAGGGTTAGGGGAAGCAATATCAATATCAAAAGCAGATTGGAGGACGCCGCTCGGCGCAGTAAGGAATGATATAGAGATGGCCACAGCTATTGCAGGCCATAATAATGGCATATCGATAGATGAGATAGCACATGCCGATGAGCATTCGATAGAGGTGCAGCTCCCATTTCTTCAATCTACGCTCAAAAATAAACGCATAGTGCCTATATGCATGGGTGATCAATCCTTGCACGCGAGTAAACTTGTTTCAGACGCCATATCGAGCGCCGGAAAAAATTTGGGAAGAACTATTGGTGTTATAGCTAGCTCTGATTTCGACCACTATGAGAGTGCAGAAGAGGCGCAGAGGAAGGACATGAAGCTTATTGGGGCAATAGAAAAAATAGATTATATGCGATTGAATATCTTGGCTAAAGAACTTGATGACAGCGTTTGTGGAATTGGACCAATAACCGTTGCAATGCTTTTCGCATTGGAACATAGCGCTAAAAAAGGATGCATGCTTAAATATAGTAATTCAGGAGAAGTTACTGGCGATAATTCAAGTGTTGTTGCATATTCATCCATATTATTTGAATAGGATTTGGTGTCAAAATGGTAGTATTAGGCATAAACGATTCTCATGACTCGGGAAGTTCAATTGTTTACAATGGCGAAATACTTGCAGCAGTAAACGAAGAAAGGTTTACAAAGAAAAAGAATGACGTAGGGTTTCCATATGGTTCCATAAGATATTCGATAGGCAGCACGAAGAATGAGATAGATGCAGTGGCACTTGCATGGATAGGCGGCAATGCATTAGTATCTAGGGTTATTCCTTCATGGGACAGGAAAAGGCGAGGATTATGGCGAAGGGAATTACCAAAGCCATCTAGACCCAGCCTGCATCTGGGCAACTTTGTATACCGGGTTATGCAGAATCAAAATCCAAAATTTTTCTGGAAAGCAGTTGGAAGCACAATAGGCAAAAATGTCACTAAAAAAAGGCTTGCGCAAGTAGATAGGGACATTGCAAGAAAAAGAATTTATATCGTAGAGCACCACATGGCCCACGCAGCCTCTGCGTATTACACGTCAGGGTTTAAAGAGGCATTGATAATAACATTGGATGGTGCAGGAGACGGCCTTAGCGGCACCGTATCGATAGGAGAGAATGGTGAAATTAAAAGACTTGCTGCGTTCAAGGCGAGTGCCAGCTTGGGTATAATGTATGGCGCCGCCACGATGGCGTGCGACATGCGTTTCAATGAAGATGAAGGCAAACTTATGAGCCTTGCAGCGTACTCATATCCATCAAGCATAGATGCACTCAAAGACATATGCATTTATGATCCTGAAAGAAAGACCTTTGTTTCTAAGAAAGGCACCAGGAGCGAAATGCTCCTGGCAGAGTATATGAAGGATCACATATTATCAAAAACGGACCGTGAATCTTTTGCATATGCCGTGCAGAAGCATGCTGAAAAACAGGTATATAATTTGGTAAAGCAATGGGTATCTGAAACAGGCATACACAACATTGCTGCAGCCGGAGGATTTTTTTCGAACGTCATAGTAAATATGATGATAGAGCATATGCCAGAGGTCAAAAATTTCTTTGTCTTTCCACACATGGGTGATGGAGGTCTTTCGGTTGGATCGGCTGCATTCATAGATTTCATGCTGAATGGAAAATCCGAAAGGACACAGATAAATAATGCATATTTCGGACCAGGCTATAACAACGAACATATATTGGCAGAGCTGAAGAAAAAGACGATGAAAGGCCTTAAATACACTGAGATATCTGACCCTTCAGGGACTGCAGCAGATATCATTGCAGACAAAAGAGAGATATTGCTGTGGTTCCAGGGTCGCATGGAATATGGACCGAGGGCGCTGGGCAACCGCAGCGTGCTAACCCTGCCTAACAACGATGAAAGCAGGGGGATACTTAACCTTGTGATAAAGCACAGGCCGTATTACCAACCTTTTGCAAGCTCCATACTAGAAGAAGATGCAAAAAAGATGTTTGCAGACTATAAATATCCAAATAGATTCATGACGACTGCCAACAACATAAAAAAAGAGTACCAAAAGGACCTTGTTGCAGCTTCACATATAGATCATACGACAAGACCACAGATTATAAATGGCGAAGAAAATCAGTTATATGCGGACCTTATAAAAAAGGTAAAGAAAAAAACGGGTATAGGTGCAGTAGTCAATACCAGTTTCAACCTTCACAGGCGTCCCATAGTGCTGGATCCAGAAGATTCCATATGGACGCTCAAAAACACTGGAGCCAAGAAGTTAATAATGGGAAATTATTTGATAGAAAAAAAGGACTAGCATCCATGGCTTTAGTGGACTTTATATAACCATATGAGTTTGATGTCTGCTTCATTCTTTTTATGATACAGGCATGCCTTACTTTTTATTAATCCACTATGCCTATTCCAATCAGTATACCTGACTTTGAGTATATGCCAAAGCGCCCCAATGATGGATATTTACTGAAGTTCTCTACGGCGCATTTCTTTGCTAATTTGACGGCTACATCTATAGAGTAATTTGGCGTTATGCTAGCATTTTTAATTTTTGCCGTCTTTAGTGCTTTGGTTATATCAAATAACTGAGTAATACGCATTGTAGCGTCAATATAGTTCCCATTAAAGCTTACCTTTAATTCTGGTAATTTAGATAAGGGCATGTTTTTTATCAGAAATATTTTTGCGTTAAAAGAGGTTTCTGTACTGGGGTGATCCCCAATGCTATACAGCATATCCCCTCTTGATGCCTTCACGCTGGAATCAAGCTTGAAGTAGATATTGGAAGGTGCTGCAGATGATCCGATGACCCTGCCGAATTTTTTAAGATCAAATAGGCGCACTTCTTTGTCACCTGGATGCAGTATTACGTTATTGCCATTTTTGATTCTGCCATAGAGCACTCTGCCAAAAAAGGCGTCGCCGATTTTATCCTGTATTAATATCCTCAATCCGTTCTGTGCTGCGGCACCCAATTTGCTATGTTCTAACATTTCTAAAAGTATGTCCATCAGCGGCTTACCTGCATACCACTTCATTTTTTTTGACAGTTTAATTACGTTTTCCATGTTATATGCAGATATTGGTACAAATACAAGTTTGGGCTTTATGCTTGTGGCACTGCAATAGTTCTCTATGGATCTCTTTATATCGGCAAATGCTTTTTCGCTAAAGTCCACATCGTCCATTTTATTAATAGCCACCAGTATTGAATCAATGCCCATGAGATTTGATATATAAAGGTGCCTTTTTGATTGATTTGTAAACCCTTCTCCCTTCTTTGCTGATACTACTAATAGACCTAATGAGGCATTTGACGCTCCAGTCAGCATGTTTTTTAGAAGCTCTAAGTGTCCAGGCACGTCAGTCATGTGAAGCCGCCTGTTTTTATAGACTATTTCTGCAGATGTCTGATCAATCGTCATGCCACGATCCTGTTCCTCCTTAAAACTATCAAGTATATATCCAGGTTCGAATCTTTTGCCATCTGCATTTGAAGAGTATATCGAATTTATACGCGAGCGTTTTATGGAACCCGTTTTTATAAGGATATTGCCAAGCAGTGTTGATTTGCCATGGTCTTTCTCGCCAAGCAGTGTTATCCGATGGTCCATGGGATCACATATAACCCAACGATCTTAGCTTTTCCATTATGTACGCCTTTTCTTTATCTTGCGATCTGCCGCCCCTTTCCTCAGTCTTTGTAGTTTTAAGCTCCTTTATTATGCCGTCAATAGAGGAGGCATTCGATTTTGTAGGCGTGGTGCAATGCGTACATCCAAGGCTCCTATATCTGTATCCATCCCTTGCAAGGTATAATGGATTTATAGGCATGGACTCTTTTTTAATATACCTCCAAATGTCCAGCTCCGTCCAATCTAGCAGCGGATGTATCCTAAAATGCGATCCCCTATCAATTTTAGACGCGTAATTGCCCCATAACTCTGCAGGTTGGTTTTTGTAGTTCCACTTAAAGCTTGAATCCCTGGGTGAAAAGTATCTCTCTTTGGCCCTTATAGAATGCTCATCTCTCCTTATTGATGCAATAATGGCATCAAATTTATTTTCCTTCATCAATTTTTTAAGGGCATCTGTTTTATTTGCACCACAGCAGCTGAAACCGGATAGTTCTGATTTTATATTGCTATTTGCTATTATCAGGTCCAATTTCCATTTTTTTACCATTTCTTCCATAAACTTGTACGACTCTGGAAAGTCTATCCCGTTGTCTATATATATAACTGGAAAAGGTATCTTACCCATGAACGCCTTACGCGCAATGGCAAGCATTGCAGTTGAATCTTTGCCCATGCTCCACAACGCAGCAATATGCTTAAATTTTGCATTCGCTTCCCGCAATATGAATATGCTCTTTTCTTCTAGTTCTTTCAAATTATTTTCAGCAGACATCAGACACCACTTAGACTTTTCTATTCAAACTAAGGCCCCGTAAATAAAAAAGCATCCCGCTTGCCTCGCGGTTGCTTTTAGATAAAATAGGTATCTTGCCGATTATTTTAAATTTACTATCGTACAGTATAACGTATGCACTTTTGAGATCCTGCTTTTCTTTTATTTTCTTTGGATATATGACTTTGTAGTAGGACGCATTGCTGCGCTTGATGCATGATGACATGGCTTCCCAATTCGATTTGCTTGGATCATTATTCAACGCCCCTACAATCTCGAGTATGTCGCTAGAATTTTTCATCGAATCCGCCCACATGGTTAAACATCGGTATACTAATTATATATAATTAATAATATAAATCTTTCCATGCAAATTTTAATATAGTGATAGCATGAAAATAAAAAGAGGTAGGAGGCAGGAGTTCACCACCATATCTATACCAAGCCAGTTATTTGAAAAGGTAGAACAGCACATAGGGGATACCGGCTTTCCATCAGTATCAAGTTATGTTGCGTTCATACTTAGGATATTGATAAGCAGCAGCGGAAGAAAGTCAAAAGCAGACTATGAGGCAAAAATAATACGGAGGAAACTAGAGGAGTTGGGCTACGCGTAAATGCGGTGTGCTTCATCTTTAAATCATGCTTCTGCTTCTTTTATCGCGGATATTATTTCATCGGCATGGCTTTTTGGATTGACTTTCTCGAATATTCTTATAATCTTCCCGTCTTTCCCTATCAGATAGGTATTTCTTAGCGTGCCGACACCGAATATACCACGATCGCCATATGCGCCATAATTTTTTATAGTTTTGCTTTCTGTATCGGAGAGCAGTAAAAATTTAAGTTCATACTTGTTTATGAATTTTTCATGGGATTTGTAATCGTCTTTGCTTATGCCTATTACTTCGGCATTGAGCTTCCTTATCTCATCAAATCTTTTGTTGAAGTTATTTGCTTCGATAGTGCATCCAGGGGTATTATCCTTCGGATAGAAGTATAGGACCACATACTTACCCCTTAGCCCACTCAACGAATGTTCTTTTCCATCCGAACCCGGAAGCTTGAAATCTGGGGCCATATCTCCTTCTGATAACACATTATCCACCTATTTACATTCTTTTTATAGAAAGGATTTAAAATGGAACTTCGGCAAATATTTACGTATATAAATAAAAGGCGCACTTGTTATGGGCATTAAAAATATTGTAGGAGGCATATTCAATGTCAAAAAAACCAGTAACGGCCCTTCAGGAAGCGTATCAAATATAAATATTTATTGGAAGGGCGCTCTGCATTCGATACCGGGATTTGAAATTGATGGCAATACGCATGACGTTATAATACCATTCACAAATCACGGTGCAGGCTTATCATTCTTAAAGGACCAGAATAAGAAGGAGATTATCGATTCAATAACCGTTTCTGATCCATTTAAGATAGATTCAATAGCGCCAAAAATGCCAATGGCAATCAATACCGGTGAAAAGGTAGATATACACATAACGATCAAAAACCCTAATTACAATTATAGCGGGCCGCTGACCATAAAGTTTGGAAGTGCAGCCAATGCTGAGATACACCTTGAACTTCAAAAAGTCATGCTTAATGCCATGGGCAAAAGCATAAAGGTAAGCGAATCGGGTGAGGTTAAGAGGATTGGCAAGGGAGACATATTCGAATCGTCAGTGCAAATGCTAAGGGCTTTCAGAAAAGGAGATACCATAACAAAGGTTTCTGTGAATACGCCTTTCTTATTTGTCAGGTCAGAACCCGAACTGCCATTCAGCATAGATAGTGATAGCAGTTTCATAGCCATATTTTATATCAAAGCGCCAGATTTTGATTATGCAGGCCGCCTTGAATTTGACATCGTTTAAGCAACGGAATGCAATTAGGTCACAGGCTTAAAGCAGTGGCTCATTTTAGGCGTATCGAATCAAGATTCATAGGCGCTCTGGCATCTATATGCATCATTCTGCCAAGAGTCCTTGCCAGGTCTTCACATTTCTGCTCCTCCCCGTGCATCGTGTATATGCTTTTAGGCTTTACGTTTAGCTTTTGCACGAAGCTTATAAGCTGCCTCCTGTCGCTATGCCCGGAGAATCCTTCTACAGTTTTAATACCCATGTTTACTTTCATAGATACCAACTTGCCGTCCTCATTTGGCAAGGCTACCTCGGATATGCCATTCTGGACTCTCCTTCCGAGCGAATTGGCGCTATTATACCCTACGAATACCATAGTATTGCGTGCATCTTCGACTAGATGCTTGAAATATTCCACGCTTGCGCCGCCATTAAGCATTCCACCGCTTGCAAGTATCACTGCCGGCCCTTTTTCAAATACCTCTTCGCGCTCGCCCTTTACTACTTCAAATATCTCGCTTTCGAACGGAGATCTGTTGTTCAGTATCCTGTTCTTTAGGCTTTCCTTAAGATATTCAGGATATGCTGTGTGTATTGCACTAGCTTCAAGTATCATGCCATCCAGGTAAACGGGCACATCGAGCTTGTATGGGCTGTTATCTCCGGCCATGTAGCTCTCAAGCACCAATTGGAGCTCCTGGCTCCTTCCTACTGCAAATAGGGGTATCAGCACCTTGCCGTTGTTCTGTATTGTGCGCTTTATTGTTTCCATGAGTTCGGTCTCGGCATCGTGCCTATTAGGAGTTATGTCGTTAGGGCCACCATATGTGCTCTCCATGAACAACGAATCTACCCTTGGGTATTTAGTAGATGTAGGGTCGAAAAGCCGGGTAAAGCCATATTTCATATCACCAGTATGCACTATGTTATACATGCCTTCGCCTACATGCAGGTGCACCGTTGCGCTCCCAAGTATGTGTCCTGCATTGTGGTATGTAAGCTTGAGCTCATCTGTTATGTTAGTAACCTCATTATAGTCCCTTGTAATCATATGCATGAGCATCTTCTTTACATCCTTCTCCGAGTATAATGGCGTGCCTCCGCTCCTTTGTACCAGCTTTATATAGTCGTTAAGCAGCAGCGCTGCAAGATCCCTCGTTGGAGGAGTGCAGTATACTGGGCCTTCATAGCCATATTTGAATAGATATGGGATGAAGCCCATATGATCCATGTGGCCGTGTGTCAGTATAACGGCATCGAGCTCGTTTATGGAGAAGTTTGCACTGTCAAGATATGGAAATGCTTTATTCCCTTCTGCGTTTGCGTTGGCATCTAGGCCTTTTATCCCAGGCTCTGGGCTTATACCGCAATCTATTATGACTTTTGAATGAGGCGTCTCCAATAAAAGACTGCTCCTTCCAACCTCCCTGAACCCTCCTAACGCAGTAGCCTTGAGCCATTCGCTCTTTAGTATCTGCTTGTTTATGTTCTTGCCTACGGTTGAAAGAAATTTCTTTCTGAACTCGCTTTCGTTGAACATTAGCTGCCGTACGCCTTTTATGGTATCGCTGTTCATGGTCGGGGTGCGCAATACTTTTGGGGACCAATTAGTTTTGATAACGATCTCCTTGAGCGTGGATCCGCTTTTGCCTATGACCAATCCGGGCTTGAGCGCCTCTATATATACTTCTGAGAATTCCGGCACGAATTTTATGCTTGATGTGATTGCTTCTTTTGGCACCAGCTCATTTATTATGGCCGTTGCCTTTTCAGGCTCCATCAAAACTGAACTGTCGCTGCGCATTATAAGTTTTTTCTTTATTGCCGAAGCTATGCCCCTTATTATTGTTTCTTCGTGATAGACCGCCTTTATGTTTTTAAGCGTTACTACTATGTCAGGGCCTTCGAATTCAGCTTTTATAAAACCTGCATCTTCGGGGAGCATCTCCCTTATCCTTTTAAATATCTCTTCGTTCCTGGCTTTTCCTTCAGCATCCTTGTCATTGATCTTCTCTTCCAAAATATCACACCATATAAACAGAAATAACTGCCAAAATCAAAATCTCCATCAAAATAATAATTAGGATATGTAAAAAGTGCTTACTTAGAAGCACCAACGATCTTCTCAAGATCCTTTCCAGTATATTCCACATATCCATCTTTTGTTATTGTAGCTACGGTTATATTGTTGCCCGTAGCAGAATCCCTTTTCATTGCTATATTAAGGGCCTTTGCGGCTATCTTTACCGATTCCTTTGCAGTCAGCCCTTTTTTGTATGTATCCTCCAGGAACCCCAACGCCGTGAGCGATCCGCTTCCGGTTGAAGTAAACTTTGATTCGCTAGAATATCCGCCAGCTGCATCAATGTTGTATACTTCCCCGTCTTCGCCTTCGATTCCACCATCGACTCCAGCTATGATCAACTGCACATAAAAAGGCATCATTTTGTTTTCCTGCAGTATTATAGATAACAGCGTAGCTGCAGATTTAGGAGATAGTGGCCTTCCCTCATTCATCTTATAAATTTCATTTTGTATTTTTATTATCCTTATGAGCTCCTGTGCGTCTCCTACAAGGCCCGCTATGGTCATACCAAGATTCTCGTCTATCTTCCACACTTTTCTTGCTTCTGTGCTTGCTATAAAGGTATCCATCGTTGCCCTAGAATCTGCACCAATTACGACACCGTCGCTGCAAACCAAACCAACAGTCGTTGTGCCTTTCATATATTCTTCAGTATATTTCTTGTCCATTTTATCGCCTTATATGCCGCATTAAACTATTTATTGCAGAATTCATTTTATTATTGAACTGCTCAAACAATTATGAATCTGACCGTAGTAGTCATCCAACCCAAATAAAATAACGCATGCGCAAGATTAATATAAAATAAAATAAAGCGCAGTCAAACGTTTTATTAATCTGCGCAAAACTATAAAAGACTTGCTATTATGGGCTAGAATTCCAGCATGCTTCCATTGCCGACAAACTGGTGCTTCATCTCGCAAAGCTCAGCATAGCCAAATGTTCTGTGCAGCTTAGTTATTTTTACCTTATATATGTTACCTATTCTTGTCTTTGCATTCTTTATGAAGATTACAAAGTCCCCTAGCTTGCCTATACCTTCACCTCTGGCACCCTTTGCATCTATTTTTATGGAGTATTCCATACCCTCTTCTATACTCTCCTTTATTCCATAGTCGTACATTTTCCCACCCTTGAAATGCGTTCTGCCCAAAACATCCACGATTTGGGAACAGGCGCCTTTCAATATTATAAGATTAGCTTGACGCCTTTTTAAAGTTATTCTACAAAATCAAGATTCTTTGGCATTTGTCTAACCCATGCGAAAAAATATAAATGCGTCAATGTTTGCGCGACTTAAGATTGTATTTTTTCATTATTGACATGAGGAACAATCCGGTAATTATTGCAAGCGCCACCATCACTATAAATGAGGTATCCTCGTATTTGTTTATCGCATTCAGTTGCTCGGTTGCATTGACCCTTGCTTCGCTGAGCAGATGATATGCCATGTCTGGATTTTTGATTGATGCGTTCTTTGCCTTTTGCACAAGGATGGCAGAATATTTCATGTTAGGGTAGAACACGGCATAGCTGCTTTGATTTACCAGCTTTAGATATCCTAGCGTCGAATTAAGCGCGTGCGAAAAATTCATTGACTGATTTATCGCAATTGTAGAATTTGCAGACGACGACACATTAGCCTGGAATGCAAGCAGCATAAATAAAATAAAGGGCAGCACGAGATATCCCGTGCTGCTGATGCCGTTCATGCTGATATGATCATAGATTGACATCTATGTTAAGCTGTTCCTTAAGCTCGCGATACCTATTTCGTATGGTCACTTCGGTGACCCCTGCGACATCGGCTACCTCTTTTTGGGTTCTGCGCTCGCCTGCCAACGCTCCTGCGATGTACACTGCGGCAGCGCTTACTCCAGTGGGGCTCCTTCCCGATATTAAGCCTTTCTTCATTGCTTCCTTTAGGAGTTCGACAGCTTTTTCCTGAGCTTCGCCACTGAGCTTAAGCGCATTGACGTATCGTGGAACATATGCCACCGGATCAGTAAGCGGTATCTTGAGCCCCAATTCGTGAGATATCGCGCGATATGCCCTGCCTATCTCCTTCTTCGGCAATCCAGATATTGTAGCTATTTCATCAAGCGTCCTCGGCATGCCGGCCTTCCTGCATGCTGCATATATTACAGCCTGCACTACGGTTTCTATTGGCCTTCCGCGTATCAGGTTGTTTTGCACGCATCGCCTATATAAGAGGGCAGCATTCTCCCTTATATTCTCAGGCAAACCCAAATAGCTCGACACCCTATTAAGTTCTGGCAACGCTATGAGGTAGTTCCTTTCGCTTGAACTTGCTATGCTTGCACGCTTGTGCCATTTCCTCATTCTATAAAGCTGTGCCTGCCTTTTTGATGGGATTCTCACTCCCCTGATATCTTTGTTGTATAAATCTATTTCCGTCACTAGCCCCTTATTTGGCCTTGTATATTTCATTGGGGCTCCAGTTCTTGCCCTAGAGTTCCTTTGGTCTGCGTCGAAAGCCCTCCATTCTGGTCCGCTATCAGTAACATTCTCTTCTATTACGAGGCCGCAATTATTGCACACGCGTTCCCCCTTTTCGCTATCGAATATTATGTCTGAACTGCCGCAGCTTGGGCACACCGTTGCATCTGGATTTATCACCAGCCTGTGCGATTGCTGCTGTTCTGCCGTTTCAAGTTGGCTGTTGCCATTATGGCTGCCCCTCGGGCGGCCCCGTTTTTTTATCTGGGAAAGATCGGTTACATTAAGCTTATTATGGCTGACTGTTATCTTTTTGCCAAAAGAGGCGCTTGTTTTCGAACCTGATTTTTCTGATTTGTGCTTTGGATTTTTTGATTTTTGGGTATTCATGATGCAACACCATTTTATCTCGTCTAAATAGGACAAAGCTTTTTAAATTTTTCTAAAAATAGCAATATTATAGTGAATAGTAAGATATTTAAACCTTTCGTAAGCAGTGAAAATGTCCAGATTTCACGTCATTTTCTCTATTACCGTGCCAGTTACAGTATGCGGAAAACCGGTTTCTATATCAGTATAATTTATTATTACATACCCGTGGAATACGTCCCCAGGGCTTCCGGTAAATACCGTGCCGTTGGAGAAGCATTGCAAAACCTGTGACGATGATTGAGGCAGGGTTATGTTAGAACCTATCTGCAGGGTTATGTTTGGGCTGAATCCGAGCATATTGTATATGGCAGTATCGGAATTGCAGCCTATTGCGGTTATGTTTATGGGCGAAGACGTTGATTGCTCTAGATTTATAGAAAAGTTGCCGTTTGGGAGCAGTTGGCTGTTCATGCAGCTGAAATCGGCTGGAAATACGCATGATGTGCTTACTAGGGTTTTGGGGCTGAATAACCCCATTGCGTAAAGGGCCATCAAGGCTATAGCTATAATCAGTATTGCCCAACCATACGTCATCAAGTATTCCATAGCACTTTGTGAACGCATGCCAACCACTTATAGAGTATATGACAGGCTTTTATTAATAGTTTATGCTTTTAGTGATGCTATTATGCCGTCTATTATGCCATTAACGCCTATGCCTCCTGTCGATCTTACAACAATCCTGTGACTCAGGATTGGCCTTGCAAGGAACTTTATGTCGTCTATATTGGCCTCAGTTCTTCCCTCAACTAGAGCTTTTGCCTTGCAGCAGTTCAGGAAGCTTATCTCGGCCCTTGGGCTGCCCCCCATCACTATGTGTATATCTTTTCTCGTAGCCCCAACTATATCAGTTATATATTTTATTACATTATCCGGCACTTTTATCGAGTTGACCATGCCCTGCATCTCTATTATGTCTTTTATCGAGATAACCCTGTTTATAGGGACCTTCGATTCTGACTCTTTTATGCGCAGCATCTGCTGCTCCTCTTCTGCAGTAGGATATTCGACAGCCACCCTCATCAGGAACCTGTCTGCCAATACCTTTGGCAATTGTGTAGTCCCTTCTATGTTGAGCGGGTTTTGGGTCGCCATTGCGATGAATGGCTTTTCAAGCGGCATCGTCGAATCGCCCATAGTTACCTGGCGTTCTTCAAGCGCTTCGAGCAATGCAGTAGTTGTCCTTGGAGGCGCCCTGTTAATTTCGTCTATTAGCAATATGTTGGTGAATATTGGGCCTTTCTTCAATTGCAGATTGTTAGATTCGTCTACATATGTGTAGCCCACTATATCCTTGAATTCTATGTCTGGGGTGCCTTGAATCCTTCCGAACTCCGCTTGAATAGCTTCTGACAGAGTTTTAGCCATAGTGGTTTTTGCTACACCTGGCACGCCTTCAAGCAATATATGCCCATTGGCGAGTATGGCTATGAAAAGAAGCTTTATGATATCAGATTTCCCCGCAATCCTTTTCTTTACCTCTGCAAGCACCTTTTCGTATACCCCTTTCACGTCAGAACTCTCCATCATAAGACCCTACAAAACCTTTATAATATAGTATGTGACAAATATTATTGGTGGGGCAACATTTAAATTAGGCACCTTAAGTTAGTGTTAAATATAGATGATTTTTATGATAGGAAAGGAAGCTAAAGAAAAGGGCATGGCCTCTATAGATGAGGTATACAACATACTCAATGACAGGAAGAAAAGTTCAAAGCCGCTCACATACGAGCAACAGGTCACAATCGAATATGCCGAAAAGTTCAAAATGGGCACCAAGGAGTATAATAAAATTGAAAAGAAACTCAGAGACCTAAACATGCTGAGCGACTACAGCATAATAAAGATACTTGAGATAATGCCTAAGAATCTAATGATGCTCAGGCAGATAGTGGCAAGAGAGAAGGAAACTTTCACAGATGAGCAGCTTTCGCAGGTACTAAATGTGATAAACAACAAGGGTTAACTTAATATGCATTTCAGGGGCAAGGCAATATGGAAACAGAAAGACGAGAGGAGTATGCAGTTGTTCTTGATTTCATGCATACTGGAAAGTCTTTCTCTAATAGAGCTGAACCCCTCGCACAAATTATAGGAGAGGAATGGTTTACCTTGCTTGAAGCTACGCCTAAGGAAGGAGTGGTTCTTTCGACTGGAGAACGCGTATACATAGGCAAGGATGAACGCGAGAAGATATCAGTAATAAAGTTCAGAATAGGGTATGACGAACTTACCCAAACAGCCAAAGAGAATCTTTCTAATGCTATAAGGCTCATAATTAAGGCAAATGAAAATAGGTTTGTGAATTTTTTCAATAAGGCGGGGCCAATAAACATAAGGGAGCATTCGCTTGAATTGCTCCCAGGGATAGGTAAAAAACACCTGAACGCAATATTGGGTGCAAGGAATGAAAAAGGGTTTGAAAGCTTTGATGACATAACCTCAAGGGTGCAGCTGCTGCAGGACCCGATAAAGCTCATAGGCGATAGGGTAATGAAAGAACTCGAGGGAGGAGAGAGATTTTACGTGTTCACAAAGCCATACTCAAAAAGGCCTAGGAATTGATCTGTACATGCACCTGCCCGTTGCGTGAAGCTTTTTGGCGTGCTCTTTTCACTTATCGGCATTTCCGCCGCCAAAAAATTCCAGTATATTTTTTCTGGTAATTTCATAATCTATGTTGTCAAACAGCTTTACGCCGTTGGACTTAGAAAGCTCAACCGAATAATCCATTATCGCCCTATACACGTCAAGCTGTGCGACGAGTCTTGATCCGGCAGATTTGAAGTGGGTAAACATTTCCCGCTCGCCCAGCCTTTTTGCGTGCACCTCGGGATCTGAAATGTAAAGATAGGCAGCCAAGGCTGAATTATCTCTTAGTACATCGGCAATTTGCTGGTTCATATAAAGCGATTCTATTATAACGCTTTCGCCGTTCTTTTCGGCCCTCTCCACCGCGGCAGCGATACCCATGCACATAACGCCTGATTGGGCTTCGAAGCCCTTTATTATGTTTTCCCTGTTCTTGTCGCCATAGCGCTTCCATGAGTCGTAGACGCTGGTCTCCAATAGTTTGCCGTTTTCAACACGGAGGGGCCGTATGAATTCCCTGAGGTAGTCCCCCGAAAGAATTATGTTTATGCCGAGCTTTCTGGCAACTGCGCCAGCTATGCTCGTCTTACCCACACCTGGCACGCCCCCCATAAATATTATTTTATAGTCTTTCGTTTCAATCGCCGGCAATCATCTATGCAGAGTGCTCTACGCTAGTTACCATTGCAGCTGGGGCCACCTTGTATTCGATGGGTTCCTGTCCATGTTCCTTCAAGGCTTTAAGCACGGCATCGGCGTGTGGTTCCCAAGTGAATGCATTGATTACCTTGCCACCGCCAGCCGTCCAGTATACAGGTATGCCTGATTCCCTTATCTCCTCTATGTTTATTACGGCATCCATCATCTCCTTTTTCCTGACCCTCTTGCCGGAGCTCTCAATCAGGTAATGCGCATTGGCGCAGTTCTCCTCTGCAGTGGAGAATACGAGCTTCCAGTCTCGGTTAATAAGGCCTAGCTTTATCCTGGCCTCCCATTGCGGCAACATCTTCAGCCTATAATCGTAGAATGGATTGCTCCGCGTGAGCTGAAATATCTCCGCAGCAGATACCCTTGACGGATAGTCAAAGCCCATGGCAAATATTTTTATGCCCTTCAAGTCGTCATCGGAGGCAAGCTGTCTCCCATACGGTGCGCCTGGGCCGTCAACCACCAGTATGTTTAAACCGCCATACACTGCCCTAACTGCAGATTCAGATATTGAATTGGAGAGAATGGCTATGCGCTCTTTGCTGTAATCGGTGCCGAACATACGGTCAAGCGCAACGACGAGTGCTGCAGCCCCGGCGTCGCTGCTGCCGGAGAACACGTTATAGTTGTTCGATTCCACATCAATGCCATAGCGCTCCCCCGTGGCCTCCTGAAAGATTTTAAGAACATCCTCTATGGATCTGCGGCGTTCCTGTGGAAGCTCTTCGCCATTTACCATGAAGCTTCCGAGCGTTCCAGTTTCGGTCCTAGTTATTTTTGTCACAACCTTGGTTTGGCCGCTTTTGTCTGTAACGGACATGCCCATGGAATTGTGCACGGGCAGACGATTGTCCCTTGCGCTAGAAACGAATATTATAGGTATTGTAGGATACGCTTCCGCCGTAACGCTTGATACTATCTTCGATTCTACCCCCATATGCATCAGGATTTTGCTTTCTCCAAGTGCATAACAGGAACTGTGAGTTCACGCACTGCACCCATTATTGTAATTTTCACAGTATATGCTTTGCCTCTTTTTGCTATAACTGTGCCTATCCTGCCCTTATATCTTGGATGAGGGCTGTTGGCAACATTTCCCTTAGGCACTATAGCCACCTTGTCACCAACTTCAAATTCCTTGATGAATGTGTTTATGCGCTGGTCCAAAGGCTTATGATGCCTAGCCAGATTCCTTGTTCTTCCGGAAAACAGTCCACTTGATCTTTTTGTCATTTTTATTACCTTTTGCAAATAAGGCTTAAATTCTGCATACTTATTTAATACGCAATATATTTATTATTTAATGCCCCATATGCACCAGGTGTATAAATGCCAAAAGCCCTAAACCCTAATGAGCATAAGAAAAATGTCATATTAAAACCGACCTATAGAGTCGAGAATATCGTCGCAAGTGCAGATTTGGCGACCGAATTAGACCTTTACGGGCTAGCAAAACTATCATACGATGTAGATTATGAGCCAGAACAGTTCCCAGGGGCCATATTCAAAGTACATGATCCTAAGTCAGCACTTCTGCTTTTCAAGAACGGGAAGATCATATGCACTGGCGCTAGAACTGCTGCCGATGTCAAAAAAGCAATTGAACAGGCGATCGAGCTCATAAAAAAATATAAGGGCCAGGCAAGGGGCAAATGACAGCCTGCCCTGCTTTTTGCCACTATATAGGTATACGAAATTAAAAGAAATCTTTTTATATGTATGCATGTAATTCATTAGCGCCGTGTAGGGCGGTTTATGCTTATTCTGTAACAACCCTATTCTCATCCACCCGAGGCGTATGCAATTGCATACGCCCGATATATCATGCCTTAGCGCAAGCGCGGCTATTCCATTGCACTTCCGTAAATCGTATAACCTTTATCTAGCGGGGGCGATGGCAGAACGCATATTCATTGCGGTCTTATATCCCGATTATCGATGGCTTTGGAATTACCTTAAGATTGACTGATTTGGTGCAGGCGGTTGAAAGTTATCTTTTTTACCTGGGACCTTGCCAAAAAGAAGAGCACCATTATCACAGGCACTATGAGCATCATGACAGCCCTGAATCCGATAGCTTGTATGAGCCCGCCGGCTAAAGTTGGTACGCCTATGTTTATTAACATTATAACCGCAAAAAAATAACTGTTTGCCTTGTTTCTTTTGCTTATATCAAACGATCTCCCTATGGATGAAATTGAAAGCGGATAGGTTAACCCATGCGGTACCCCTAAAAATATTATCCCTATGGCATATATCAAGGCATTCCGGCTTATGAATATTATCGAAAGACCAAATATGGTCATTAGCATTGAAAATTTTATATATCTCCATAATCTTGATGGCACGATGTATGACAGCAGCATCCGTGAAATAAATGATACGGCAAACAACAGCGAAAACAACAGCATTATCGTATCGTATGGGAGTTTTAGTACTTGTTCTGCAAATATTCCGCTAAAAAATATAATCATTGAGAAGGGTGCGTTGTAGGTCAATATCGAATATACTGCGACTTTAAACCCCGGATTTGATAATACTTTTACATCTTTTGATTCCTCTGTCTTAGATTCGGGAAACTTCATAAAGGGTGATAATATAAGAGCTATTAAGCTTATCGGAACGAATACTAGAAAGGCATACTTTAATGGAAAGTGTTCGAGTGCCAGAGCTTCTATGGCTGGGCCAACTATCAGACTTGCGCTTAAAGCCAGCGTGTAGATCCCTAACATCCTTTCCCTTGTTTTCCTATCTTCATAATCCCCGGCAGATGTCAGCATATTTGGCATTATAATGCCCGCTGCGAAGCTTACAAAAAGTACATAGAGCCATATAGATACATTAGTGGAAAATATTACCAATAAAAATGATATCAATATCAATAAGTTTGCAAATATGAATAGGCGCCTCCTTGCGCTAGAATTAACTTTACTGTTAATGAACAGAGAGGTTAAGAATGTTATAAGCGAGGAAAATCCAGCTAAAATTCCTACGTCTACTTGGCTGAAGTTAAAATATTCCTTGACAAAAAGAGGCAGGGTGGTCATGAATGCATTATTGGATGACCTGACCGCAAACGTAAATGAGATAAGTATTATTATAGAGTATAACAGATATGTATTTTTTATCTTTGACATTGTTCTTGCCTATTAGCGTTTTTATTCTGTAATATCCCATGCAATAAAAATCACGGCTTTTTCCTTTTATGCATATGCTATTCAGCATCTTTCAGCCTAAGATTTTGCAGGAGGGTTTGCTTCCTTGAAAGAAAAAACCAAATATGCAGTATGCCATACGCCTTTTGTAGATGGGCGCATGCCTTCCTCCCTTACAAGCATGTCCCTGATTATTGCTTCTAATACTATCGTGTCCCTGAATTTGTATCGGTTTAACGCCTTGATAAATTTCTTAACCTGTTCCATATGGGGCAGATAGCCGAATACGCATCCACCATCCTTTAATGACTTGCTCGCATATTTTATTATCTTATCTGAATTCGGCATGTCAAGACTCACAAGGTCAACGCCCTTCTCTCCGATGCCTTTAGATATGTCTGCATTCTTTATTTTTAGATTCGTTATTCCAAGCCTGTCTGTGTTTCTTTGGGCTATCTTTATGAATTCTTCCCTAAGCTCGTAGCTCGTTACGCTTTTTGCCACTTTTGAAAGGGCTATGGCAAGCCAACCGCTTCCGGTCCCGGCGTCTACACATATGCTTTCTTTGCCTATTCCCGAATATGATATTACAAGGCCTATGTCCTTCGGGAGCATTACCTGGGGACCTCGCTTGAGCGATTTATATGCAGGGGGCATGTACATGTAGTTCATTGCTTCGCCTTTTGCTTCTTTATGCTGCTCTTAGGATGCGCCTTTTTAGGTTTCTTTGGCTTTGCCTTGGGGTTCTGGCTTGTTTTTTGTTTGCCTGCGTCTTTGGCATGGACTGATTTGGAAGGTTTGGATTCCGCGGCGTTTCCTTCTTGAGCGGATTTTAATGATTCTTCTTTTGCAGCCCTCGCAATATTGCGCTGTTCCATTGCTTTCTTCATCGCATCCTTAGTAATGCAGTTCGGATCCAGGTCCATTTCAAAAGGCCTCTTTGCCCTCCTTATAACTTTTATCACAGGAGTTTTGCAGTGTTCGCACACCCTTCCCGTAGGTTCTATTTTTGCATTCTGCGGCAATGAATAGGTATTGGTGCATTTTGGGTAGTTTGAGCAAGCTACAAACTGTTTCCCGAATCTTGACTTTCTTATTATCAGGTTGCCGCCATCTTTAGGGCATATGCCCAGTATTGTAGTCTGCGTGAAACTCACCTTCATCTCCTTGCCTATTTCATTTTTGTTCTTATCGAATATGCCAAGCGCTTCAACAAGCATTGCTTTACCTTCAGATATTACTTCCTGTTCAGTCTTTTTCCCTTTGCTTATGAGCTCCATATCGTCTTCAAGCTTCCTTGTCGTCGTTTCGTCTATTATCATATTGCAGTTATGTGATAGCGCATTATACACAGAAAGACCGAACGTAGTTACCTTTATGCTCGCGCCTTCTATATAATTCCTTTTGAATAGCGTATCTATAATGTTCGCCCTTGTGGCCTTTGTGCCGAGCCCGCGCTTCTCCAGTTCCGATATCACGCCAGCCTTGGTGTATCTTCGAGGAGGTTGCGTTTCAAGCGGCTTTAATTCTATTGCCTCTGCCTTTAATGATTCGCCTTTCATAAATTCAGGCAGTGTCTTGTCTTCCAGCCTTGCATATTTATAATAGTCGAGCCAGCCGCTTTCCATTATATGCATGCCAGATGCAGAGTACTTTTCCGCGCCTGCCAATACACTGACCTTCATCCTTGACATTTTTGCATCGGGCGCAAAGCATGAAAGGAACCTTCGCGTTATCAGATCATATAGCCTTGCCTCTTGCTGCGAAAGCGCCTTCGGCGTTTCGCCAGTAGGGAATATGGATGGATGAGCTTCGTCGTCCTTTTTGCCTTCGGCAGGTTTGAACCTGCGTTCCCTGAGGAGCAGCGATGCAATGTCTTTGTAATCAGGATTCCTTGATATGTCTTCTATGATCTTCGGAAGGCCAAGTGACTGAGGTAGCTTCTGCGACGATGTCCTTGGATATGAGATGTATGATCTTTCATAAAGCGCTTGGGCAAGTGAAAGCGTAAGAGACGGGTCCATGTGCAGCGCGCGGCTTGCTTCCAGCTGCAGGGTGGTCAAATCGAATGGAGGAGGAGGGCGCTTGTATTCTTCGTTTACCTCTATATCGCCCACACGCATTTTATCCTTGTTCCGTTCGGTTTCAGCATAGGCATTGTCCGCCAATTCTTTCTCAAACATGTCGCCTCTTGAATTTGCGAATTCGGTCCCTTTTAGCATTGCATTAACCCTCCAGAAAGGCCTTGGCTTGAATTCGCTTATCTCGATTTCGCGCTTGGAGAGCATGGCCAATGTGGGGCCCTGCACTCTTCCGATGCTTAACGGGGCCCTTGCAACGGAATAGCCTATAGCGGACGTCAGAGCCCTGCTAAAATTTATGCCCCATAGCCAATCAAGTTTGTGCCTTGTCTCTCCGGCGTAAAAATTATTGAGGTCCAACGGCATCAGAGATGCATATGATTCCTGCAGATCCTTTGCAGTAGTAGTAGAATATTTCATCCTCAACGATGTTTTGGCCAGGTCCTTTACGCTCTTCTTTGTCAGCTCTTTTATTATATTCGTGCCTATCACTGTGCCTTCTATATCAAAATCGCATGCATTTATGAAAGAGTCACAGTTCTTTGATACTTCTATAAGCATATCCAAGTATTCTTTAGTATAAAGCGCATTTTTGCCAACAGAATATGAAGGAGCCCAATCTATCTCAAAAACAGGATATTTGTACTCCTTACTGGTCTGTTTCAACGTAAATAGATGGCCCACGGCAGCAGCGACGTACAATTTTTTGCCGCCCTTTTCAAAGGTGTAATAGCTCGCGCGGCCCTTTGACACCTTTTTTTGTTTCCCGTCGCCCAATGAAATAGCTATGCGCAACGCTACGCTTGGCTTTTCTGCAATTATGAGAGTGCTCATAGCATTACCTTTTTATTTTCCTTCGTGCTTTGCCCATCGTACTAAGATGCCTTCTTGCCGCCTTGCGCTTCGCGGCCTTTTTAATGAGAACTTTTGGGGGCTGCATGTTTTCCGCATTTGCATCTATGCGCGATATTGACCATGCATTTAATATCCCCACGATTATTGTTATGAAAACGGATGTGTAGAATAGACCTTTAGCCCCATAATATATAAATATGGCTATCGATAATATAGCAAAGATTATTGTAGCCGGGGAGAGTACAAACAACGAAAGCTTGTCGTTTATGTTTCTGCTTGCCATGGAATCATCGTTGGTGGTTATGTGATTATATACTTAGTTATATTTATAACACTTATTGCCGCCTTGATAGCATCCGCATCGCAACTGCTTTTCAAAAAGAGGTTAAACATCAAGGTATACAACATGATGCATCTGACAAGGATGATCCTCAATGACAGGATTATACTCACAGGACTTGCAGGGTATGGAATAAGTTTTATCATATACATATATGCGCTCTCCAAGGCACCCCTTTCGGTAGTCTACCCCGTATTTGCAAGCAGTTTCATATTCATAGCCATTTTGTCATACAAATTTCTTGACGAGAGAATTTCACCAGCCAGGGCAGTAGGCATACTTGTAATCTTTATAGGAATAGTAGCCATAGCATTATCCTATCATTGAAAAATTGAAAAGGCAATAGCCATGAAAGAGCAGATGAAGAGCAATTTGAAGAGAGAAAGCTTGGGGCTTTTAATAGTGTCAACCACACTTGGCGCAATCGGCCAAGTGTTGTTCAAATACTCGATATCGTTGGAGCATACGCTTATTTTAACTGCAGCAGTATTTGCCATGGGCATCATAGCATATGGAATATCTACGCTGTTCTATTTTTATGCATTGAGCAAGGTCCATTTGAGCTGGGCTTATAGCATAGGTGGGTTGAGCTACATAATTGCAGTAATACTCGCAGCTACAGTCCTGCTAGAAAATATACCTTTGTTGAGGTGGATTGGCGTGCTGGTTATAACATTTGGGCTTATAGTAGTCGGTATCAGCTAGCCTGTTTATAAAGTGCTTTATATGTGCCTTAAAAGCGAGATTCATATGCCGGAAAATCTTCTGCCTTGAGATATGAATAGCTTCACTTTATCTCAAGTTTCTTGACTTCTACCTTGTTTATTGAAGCTATATGCTTAAGTTTTGCAGAAAGTTCTGATTGCAATTTACCCCCTATAACTGCGCTTATCATGGCGTTTGAATCGTTTTCCTTTGCAAATGCCTCTATGTGCTCCTTCATCTCTTTCCTCATGCCCATTAACCGGGTATGCGCGGTGCGCTCCCTGGTAACTACTATGACCTTGAACACCATGCTCTGATTATCCTTGCTTGTAACGGGTATTACCGCATCGGATATGCTTCTGTATCTCCTTATTAATGATCTCAGGTAACCGTATAACTGTTCCATCCTTACGAATTTCGTATGTGCAGCTTCGCCGTTTACGTCTACAATCTTTAGGAATACGTTGGTATACGCATTAGATGGGTTATTTGTCAGTGTATTAAGTCCGACTTTTATCCTTCTCCCTATGACGGCACTTCCATCGTTCGCAGGTATCTCACCGATCTGCATCTCGTTGAATGCCTTCGGTGCGTATACCGTGAACCATTTCTTGGTCTTCCACTTGTCTGTTTTTTGTAAAGCCATCTAATTACGCCCTTCCTCTTATTATCAGCTCAGCCTGCTTGGCGTTATATCTCCATCCAGCTGGCAGCTTGCCTGTCCTTATGTAATATTTAGTAAGCCTCCATATCTTTGCTTCTATCCTTCCAAGCCTTATGCGGTTGTGGATGTCCTGCTTATTGGAATCCATATGCTTGTGCATATTAACTGCCTTTGACATAAGGTCTAGCAGGTCATATGGTATTGTGCTGTGCACATCGTTATCCTCCAATACCTTGCCCATGCGTTTGCCTAATGCTTGCTTCAGGTATTTGACGCTGTGCTCGCGCTTTAGCGTCTCGCCTATCATAGCCGGCTTCATGCCCTGCTTTGAATAGTCAACTATGAGTTTTTCTATGTCTGCGCCCTTCATTTGTGGAGCTTCAGAATTTTCAGGCATAGGCTTCCTTGATTTAGCCTTGCCGTGCCTTTTTGTATGCAATCTTGCCATTAAACACACTCATAATCATTTAATACATGTTTGGTGCGATAGGACTAATGCCTTATAAAATCACACCTCTATTGAAACAGAATAATTGTCGCTTGATTTTTCTTCAACTTGCTCGGCTTTGCATATCTCCTTTATGTCGCCGAGTGCGACCTTAACTGCGTTATAATATTCCGCAGGAACATTTATATTAATTCGCTTTATCGGCTTGTTTAAGGCTATCCTGTGCTGTGCTTTTTCCTTCCTGATATCGCTTATTACCTTGTTGAGCATGTTGCCGGCAGATTCATAATCCACATCGACCAGCGCACTCTTGAATATAAGGCCGTTTATTACGTAGTCTGCTTTGGATTCCTGCTTCACAGATTTAGGGAATTCTTCCTGAAATATGCTCGTGCTTTTGAAGAACGAATTTATCTCCTCTGAAACGTGCGGCATAACTGGAGCAAGGAGCCTTAACGATGATGACAATACATGCATTAGCGTGTATATGGCTGCATCCCTGCTCTTCTGCATGCCTTTTTCTTTGGAGTAAATCCTGTGCTTGACATTCTCTATGTAATAATCGCAGAACTCGTGCCAGAAGAAATTTACCGCTATGCCCATGGCATTATAAAGGTCGGTATCGGCATAATTTTTGTCGACTTCACTTATTACGCTGTTCAGCCTATTCATTATCCATATGTCGAATACATTGAATGAATCATGTGGCTCCGCAGTTACGGGTTTGGCATCTGCAATTGCATTCTTTATGAAGAGCGATGAATTGTATATCTTTATTATGAAGCTCTTTGCAAAATCCAATTCTTCATATGAAAATGGCTTGTCTTTGCCTGCGCCTCCGCTCAAAGCAACCCAGAGCCTTACTGAATCTATAGAGTACTTGTTTATCAAATCCATCAAATATACGCCATTGCCCTCGCTCTTGTGCATCTCCTTGCCGCTTGCATCAAGCACCATGCCGTTTATGATCATGTTTTCAAATGGCTTATTGCCATCCAACGCCCACGTCCGCAGTATCGTATAAAAAGCCCATGTGCGTATTATGTCGCTGCCCTGCATCCTTAATGATGCGGGAAACGCCCTTTTCAAAAGTTCTTTGTTATCCGGCCAACCTGCTATTATTAGAGGAGTTATAGAAGAGTCGACCCATACATCGCATGTAGCCTGCTCGCCGATTATATCATGCGACTTGCATTTCGGGCAGGTGTCCGTCGGAGGTATCTCCATTGCAGGATTCACTGGAAGATGGTTTTTTTCCGGAGGCACAATCTCGCCGCATGAATTGCAGTACCAGAATGGTATCGGCGTGCCGAATACCCTGTTCCTCGATATGTTCCAATCCCATTCTATATAATCTGCCCAATCGTAAAGCCTCTGTATGGCAAATTCAGGATTCCATTTGATCTGCTTTGCCTGTTCCTTTATGCGCTCCGCGTACTCCTTGCTTTTGACAAACCACTGCATTGATGATATAAGCTCTATTTTAGTAGAGCATTTGTCATGCAGCTTTACGCTGTGGGTTATTTTCTCCTGTTTTTTAAGCACATTTTTTGATGAAAGTTCTTCCAGTATTGCAGCCCTTGCTTCTTTTATCCCAAGGCCTGAAAACTTGCCGGCGTTCTTGAGCAAACCGTTCTGGTCAATCGAATTTATCATGTTCAGCTTGTGCTTGTAGAACATTGTGATGTCGTCCTTATCGCCGAACGTGCAAACCATTTCGGCGCCTGTCCCGAATTCCTTGTCAACTGAAGCGTCTGAAATTATCTTCACATGGGAGCCAAAAATAGGCACATCTGCCTCTTTGCCAACCAGCTTTGAATATCTTTCGTCGTCCGGATTTACGGCTATGGCTACGCATGCATGAAGCAGTTCAGGCCTTGTAGTAGCTATCAATATTGCAGGATGATCTTTCGATTTTATTGCGAATTCTATGTAATTGAGTTGTGTATCTTCAGTTACATCAGTGAGCTCCTCCCGTGCAATAGATGAATTGCAGTGCGGGCACCATTCTACAGGGTGCTCGGCTCGGTATAGCATGTGCTTTTCATACATGAGCAGCAACGAAAGCTGTATCTTCGACCTGTAGCTGCTAGACATTGTTATGTATTCAAGGCGTTCATCAAATGACGCACCTAAAAGCCTCATCTGCGCCTTCATGGATGCGAGATTAGCAGTTGCAAATTCCGTGCATTTCTTATAGAATTCATCACGGGGCATCTCCTTTCCAAACTTCTTTTCTACTTGAAGTTCGACTGGAAAGCCCTGCGTATCCCACCCCTGGGGATACAACACGTTATACCCCTTCATATGCTTGTATCGCGCAATAGCGTCTATGTATGATACCCAAAATGCCTGGCCCATGTGCAGGTCCCCCGTAGTATTTGGCGGCGGGGTATCTATCACGTATAGCGGCTTTTTGTCATCTTTATCGTCAAACAGAAAGATATCGCTTTTTTCCCAATAATCGTTCCATTTCTCTTCAGTCTTTGGATCATACATGATTAAGCACCGATAAGCAGGCAGTATATTGCAATATATATTTCCTGCTTAGTTATTAAGCATTTATCTTGAAAAGGTTTAACCGTAAGAAAAGATGAATGGAAAACTCGGCATCACTGCACGAGCTCCCCTATCGCAAACCTTGCCTTTACATCGGTTATCCTTATCTTTACTTTCTCGCCCTGCTTTGCGCCTTTCACGAAAACTACAAATCCGTTGACTTTTGCTATTCCGTCGCCCTTAGATGCAACAGCCTCTATAGTGACCTCGACTTCGTCTCCAGCTTTTACAGGTTTCTGCATAAAGTATGACGACTTTATATGCATGCCTCCCCCGTGCTCCCTTCTTTCATGGCCTTTGCCATGATTCCTCCCATATCCATGTTCATTTCCCGAATCTTCTCCGAAACTTTCATCTGACATTAGATCTTTCGCTCATACGTAGAATCAGCCATTAGCTTTACTCCGTATATACTTTAATTAAGTATATTAGCCTTTAAAAATCTTCTGTTCCTGTGCTTTTTACATCTGCAGCGAAGTGCGCAGTTTGACTGCTGTTCTTTTATATTTTAGAAGCAAACAAAATCTATTTATTATTGCTTAGTAAAAGATAATTGAGGTTTTTATATTGGATACCCATAAAGCCGCGGCGTTCTGTGCTATAGTGCTTGGGCTTATGTTTATATATGGCATTGGCATAGCTAATGCGTCTTATACGGTAACAAATCTGAACACCACGGTTACCCTAAATACCAATACAAGTGCTTCAGTAACTGAACTGCTCACAGTTGCAGTAAGCAATACATCCCTAAATTCTTATGAAACCGATAGGATAGCATTGAATCTTACATTAAGCACATGGCAATCTCTCATAGGGCCATATCTGGTGCAGCATATAATTAACCCTAAGTCAGGAGTATACAACTTCAAATTCCTTCCAGGGCCGTTGATAAAATCATACAACAGCGGAACGGCATACCTGTTGATGTCTTATAGCGTTAAAAACGTTACAGACGTAAAACAGATATCACCCAGAGTTTTTGAATATTCATTCAATGACAGCGTCTTCAATTTTGAACATGTTGCAAGCGGCGAAGCTCTCCCCCAAAATACAACCTTGAATATATTACTGCCAAATGGGGCATTGCTGACATCAATATACCCGCTGCCCGATGCACCTACGAAGGGCATATCTTCAGGCTACCCGAATGTTACGAAGTTTTCATGGTTTGAGGGCGAGCCTCTTTCTAAGTTCACATTGGCGTTCAAGATTACCGAGACCCTGCAGCAGGAGGTAACAGATTTCTTCACGGGCGTGTATTCCGCGCTGGGCATATTTTCATATATGCTCATAGGAGTCGTCATACTTGCCTTTATAGTTTACGCGTATTTGAGAGCGTCTAGGTAGAGCGGTGGAGTCCCTTGCATGAATACGAAATAAAGCTATTGGCATACCTTAGGGAGCACGGAGATGCGACGCTTGAGGATATTCGCAACATTTTGGGCCTGGGCAACGACCAGATAATGTGGGCGGTAGAATCCTTGGCCGAAAGGAATGCGATACGTGTTGAAAGAACCAGGCAATTGGAATGCATTTTGAGCGATGAAGGCAAGGAATGCCTGAAGGAGTTTCCTGAGGAGCGATTTATAAAAGCCGTTGCAAAAAGAGGCAGGCTTAGCGTGAATGAATGCAGCGATGACATTGGATTCATATGGGCCAAAAAGAACGGCTGGATATTGATAGATAATAGCTTTGTGGTGCTTTCGGAAAAGGGCAGGGACATAGTGTCGAACGACAATTATAGCTACAGGGAACTTCTCAATACGCTGTCAAACGCCAACGCTGCAGATATTGACGGCATACTGTCAAAGGCAGGGCAGGACGCTGACACGCTTTCGAAGAAACGCAAGCTGTTTGAGATAAAATCTTATAATGAAATAAAAAGCGTCGCCATTACAGATATAGGCATGGAGCTAGCCAGTTCCGACTCAGGCATAAGCAGCATAAGCACATTGACTCGGGATATAATAACTAACGGATGGTGGAAAGGAAAGAGGTTCAGGCCATACAATGTTGATGCACCGTCAGTCAAGGTCTATCCGGCAAGGCTTCATCCTGTGCACGAATTCATAAACAATATACGGGATATATGGCTGCGCATGGGCTTTATAGAAGGCACAGGACCGATTATAGATTCGGCATTCTGGGATTTCGATGTCCTTTTCTCGCCGCAGGATCATCCCACCAGAGAAATGCAGGATACATTCTTTCTATCAAACCCCAATGAGATAGATATAGACGATATAGAATTACTGTCCAAAGTAAGGCGCATGCATAAGAAGGCATGGAACCGTACATGGAATGAGAAACTTGCAAAGCAGGCATTGCTCAGGACGCATACGACAGTAGTATCTGCGCATTACATGCAGAAACTAGCAGGCATGGAAAACATGCAATACCCTATGAAAATATTTTCCATAGGGAAGGTGTTCAGGAACGAGAGCCTTGACTACAAGCACCTTGCAGAACTGTACCAATACGATGGCATAATAGTAGGCGAGGGCATTGGGCTTTCACACCTTGTATATACGCTTAAGGAGTTCTACGCTCAGCTGGGCATGAAGGTCAGGATAAAACCTGCCTATTTTCCCTTCGTCGAGCCGGGATTGGAAGTGCATTATTTCGACAAAAAACTCAATGACTGGATTGAGCTCTGCGGGGGCGGAGTCATAAGGGATGAAATAACAGGGGCGCTGGGCATAAAAAAGAATGTCCTTGCGTGGGGAGGAGGCCTGGATAGGCTGATGTTCAATAAGCTCGAAATAAAAACGCTTTCAGAACTCTACAGGAACGAAATTGATTGGCTAAGGTCTAGGAAAAATATGTGGTAGATGATATTTTGGCAACAGTGAAATTCTACAATGACGATATAAAAAAGTATATTAGCTATGGCAAGTTCAAGGATCTTGTCATAGCATTGGGTATGGATATCGAAAGCAGCGACGATGCTTCAATAACCATAGATATAACACCGAATAGGCCAGACCTTTTGGATTTTATAGGATTCATGCGCGCAATCAAGTTTATAGATGAGGGCGAAAAGCCGCGAGAATACCTTTTGTCATCTAGTACCTCAATCAAAAAACTCAAAGTAACAAAGAGAGTTAATGGCGTCAGGCCCTTCATCGAGGCATTTGAGGTACGGGGCGCAGACCTAAGCGGCAACAGGCTTCAATACCTAATAAATTTCACGGAGAAGATAGGCGATACTTATGGTAGAAGGAGGAAAAAACTGGCAATAGGCTTGCACGATATGGATGCAATAAGGGGAAACCTTGAATATGATGCAACTGCCAGTGCCAGGTTCATGCCATTGGATTCTGAATTAGAGCAGGATTTCACGGACATAATCAAAAAACACCCTAAAGGCATAGAGTATGCGCATGCATTGGCAAAAAAAGGCAACATCGCAAAGGTGTATCCGTTCTTAAAAGACCAAGAGAAAATATTGGCTATGGTGCCTATAATAAATTCAAATGCCACAAAGGTCACTGAAAAGACTAAGAATCTTTTTATAGATATAACAGGCACTGATGAAAAGGCTATACATGATGTTGCAGGCATATTTACATGCTCGTTTATAGATTCAGGCGCAAAGGTATTCGGCGTAGACATAGAATATGGTAAAAAAAAGGCCGCCAAACCCATCCTGCAATACAGGCGCATTGCCATAAACCCGAATAAAGTTTTAGCAAGATTAGGAATTACGATAGCCAAAAATGACATGCCGCAACTGCTTTCCAGAATGGGTTACGGATCATCCTATGAAAGCGGAAAATTTGCAGTTGTGGTGCCACCATACAGGGTAGACGTTCTCAACTGGCAAGACGTCGTAGAGGACATAGCCATAGCAATGGGCTATGATGCAATAGAACCTAAACCAATATACAGCATGGCACATGGAATCCCTAGCTTATTCACATCGCTCAAGGATAATATATCGAATCTGATGGTCGGTATGGACTTCTTCGAGAGTATAAACACATATTTGACCAACGAAACAAACGATTTTGAGAAGATGCAAAGGAAGCCGGATGCAGACTCTTCAGTACGCATAGAATATTCGAAGACAGAAGCTTATTCTATATTGAGACAAAGATTGCTTCCATCGCTGATGCAGGACCTGAGCACATCTGCCCATGAGAAAATGCCCCAGAAGCTCTTTGAAATCGGGAGCATATTTAGGGTAGAACATGGAAATGCTGTTGAAAGCACAGCGCTTGCAATGGTATCGGAACATTCAAAAGCCAACTTTGCAGAGGTAAAAGGATATGTGGAAGCGCTTTTAGACCGAATGCAGATAGAATACTTGTTCTGCGATTCTGACGACCCGGCGTTTATAGCGGGCCGATGCCTAGGCATAATTACAGGCAAAAGGATAATAGGTGTTTTTGGAGAAATGCATCCGCAGGTACTCAACAACTTCAAGCTTGAGGAACCGGTCGTTGCAGCTGAAATTACGCTGCTTGAAGATATGGAATATTTGGAAGGACTTAAGTGAGATGTTTAAGCAGCATGCAGCACCCAGTAATACCGCGTGTTTCCCACTAGCCCAATAATCAGAATGGCTTGTTTATGCCTTCTTCCCAAAAATATTTGACAGTATGCCGACTTTTTTCTTTTTTATTTCTGGGATCGGCACGCCCATTGCATCAGCCAGTTCTGGATGGTCGATTAGATATTGCATCTGAAAATTTTTCTGCTTCTGCTCACTTTTTTCGGCATACTTGATCTTGCGCTTCTCCCACCCTGGTTTCAGCTTTCTCCATTCCTGCAGGGTGTAGCCGTATGGCGCATGCTCCCTTATCGATGCAGGATTGAATGTCTTTGAATAGTAGTTTGCATAATAGTCGTAGCCGTGGTCGTTAATTGCTGCCCTGTCTACGCTTACGCCCTCTTTGCTTAAGAAGGCTATAATGTCTTCAAGGCTTATCTTCTCCCTTAGGTTGTCTGCGCCGACCGGGTTATATATTACTCGTATCGTACCTTTTATGTAATGCACTCTTGCTTTTATGATCGAATCGTTGAGCATGAGCCTATACTGCAGTCTAGCAGCATGCTCGCTGTCCAACATATCTGATTTGCTTATATTTGAGAAGATTACCTCCCTGACCATCTTGTAAGGTATCCTTACCTTGTTGCCATTTTCTATTACGTACTGATTCGTTATCTGCTCTTCGCTTATCTCGGAGTTCCTGTTAAGGTCCTCTTGATATGCGCTTTGCGAAGGCTGCTTGTTGCTCTTGTCCAATCAAAACACCTTTTTTAATTCTTGAACACTTCGTTTGCAAATGCAGATACCGGCTTCCCGCCGTTAACTGGCAATGCAAAGTAGTCTATCATTTTACCGTATGTCTTCTTATATTCTGGAGACGCCTCTAGCTCCTTGATGTTCCTGATATACTTGTCCTTCGAATAGTTCCAATCCTGGTGAGACTCTTGCCATTCCTTTGACGGGATGCTGTATTGCTTTTGTATCTTATCCCTGTATACTTCAGGAAATACATTGAATGTGCAAAACGGAAGCACCTGTCCATCAGGCATGGCATAATGTATGTCGCACTTTTCGACTCTGTGTATATCATATGTGTATTCATCTTGGAAGTGCATCATTCCAAGGAATATTGACTTCATCTGGAATTTGCCAATAGTAGCAAAATCATGCTTTGTCAGCACTGATATCATCATCTTGTTGAAATCGACCGACTTTGGCTGGTTCTTCGGGTCTATGAACCTCTTGAACTGCATCAGAGCCTTCAGAACTATCGCCTTCCTCGCCAATCTGTCTTTGCCTTCCATCTCGTTGACCGCAGTCTGCAGGTGCTCTATCAATCCGGCAGCATCTACGAATCTGGTCACAGGAATTATCTTATTATCCGTGTCAAGAAACAGGTATGTTCCTGCGCCGCAAGCGAAGTGTATCGACATGTCGTATTTGTACTCGCCAGTCAAAGCCTCGATGAACCTGTTTATCCCGCCTATGTAAGGCACGGAGAACCAGTCCTCTTTTGCCACGACACCGTTTGTCTGTTGCTCTATGAGCTTGATTGCTCCAGGTATTGATATGCGCTGCTTCTCCCTCAGCCTTGACGGCATTCTCCCCACAAGAGAAACAGGCTGGAAGTTCACTGCACGGATTATGTCGGAATTGTTCAGTGCAAAGTTTATCATTGCACCCAATTCGTGGTCGTTTACGGTCCTTATCACGGTAGGCACCAGCACTATTCCAATATTCGCCTTCCTTGCCACTTCTAGGGTCTTTGGCACTTCCCAGTGATTCTTAGGATTTGCGCGTTTGCTGACACCGTCATAGCTCATATAAAGCGTGCTTACGCCGGCATATCTAAGCTTCATGGCCAACTCTGGGTTGTTTGCTAGGTTTATGCCAGTAGTATTCAATTGTATCTGGTCGAATCCTGCCTTCTTGGCAAGCTCTACAATCTCCACTATCTTCGGATGCATCGTAGGTTCGCCACCGGTTATCTGAAGTGCATTAGCGGGTATAGGCTTCTGGCTTCTCAGATTAAGGAATATCTTATTGAGCTCTGCAAGGCTTGGTTCGTATATGGCTTCACCTTCCTTAGCATAGAAGAAGCAGTACCAGCAGCTTAGATGGCACCTATTCGTCACCACAACATTTGCTAAGCCTGTGTGCGACTTGTGCCTCTCGCACATTCCGCAATCAAATGGGCAGTTGGCGCCCTTAGTCTCTGTTATATAATTAGGATTATCAAACCCTCTTCCGTAGTAATTGTACCTTCTCATTTTCATGTACATGTCGTAGTCTTCCCAGTACTTCTCAATGCTCCATCCATGTTCTGGGCAGTTCTTCCTTATCATGACGTTATCGCCATCCTTGTAAATAGTGCCATCTATTATTAGCTTGCATTCCGGGCAGACGGTCTTTGTCTGCTCTATTACAGGCATTTTCTCTATCTCTTCGACTGTCCTGTGGTATGGAGCTAGGAGTGGATCCATTGTAGCACTATCAGATACATCAGTATCTGGCCTTACGTTGTTTATGTTTGATATAAGGTTCTGGTCTACTTCTTCGTCTAAAGTCTTGCTTACGTTTATTTGAACTTCCGCTTCGCTAAGCTTTGCACTCATCAATCCTGTTTCTTCCGACATAGTTAACACCACGTTAATTGATATGATGTGAATTCAAAGGCTTTTAAAGTCTTTTGGCGCAAAACTTTACTTTCTTTCAAAAATTGTTGGAATTTTGCGCTAATCTTGATCTGGTGCCTCAGAGGCATGCGTTTGGAAAAAACATATACGCAAAACATAAATATTTGAGAATCTAATTAAACCATAGGTGTTTTGAATGGCAGATGATATTATATCTTACCCATGCGGCGGAGCATTCGCCCAAAAAGTTGCAGCTCCGATTGGTAAACTAATCGACATTGAGGCTTACAAGAAAATACTTAGAGAATCCGACACAGCCTGATAGGCAATCGCTTCAGCATTACAAGCGCTTTTTTCCTTTCAACATACAGGTTAGTTGCACGGATCCCATGTAGGCGTACTTCTGATTTACCTAAATGCCTTTCTTATGGCACATATATGATTACATATCCAAACAGGGAAACCTATTTAAAGATTGCCATTCCATTTTGGAATGTGATATTATGGAGCCAGGAAAAAGTGGAGGAGATTAAGTCTATTTTTAAATATTTCTTTTTATACTGCCTAATTGTTTGAACGATTCGTAGTTATAAGTTTTCTTCAGTCCATGATATTGGTCCGAGTATTCGTTGTCGAAGAGCCTATGACCCAATGTGCCTATTATTGTATCTGTGATTATCATATCCTCAAGCTCCATGCCCTTTATGCTTTCATTGAAATCCTTTTTTATCATGTCTAAATCGTTCTCCTTCAATAAAGGACTTATGAATATCGCGCCATCTGGAGAATCTGTATCGCCCTCTAGTGAGTATTTGTTCGTTATGCTGCCCTCTATCTCTTTTATTATGTGTTCCAGAAGGCCTTTCCTTGTCTGCATGAATGCATTGCTATCCGTCAATGTTGCTATAAGCACAGCATTGTATTTCAGAGGAATGTTCTGCATTAATATAGTGGGTCTTTTGATTGTCCCAGTGTCACGAAGCTTCATATAAGCGTATCTTGAGGACTGAGACTTTAATTCATTCCTTTTGTTTATCTCATTTAGGTTTCTTATGCCCATATTCAGGTCCTTCATTACCGCGTATTCGCTCTTGGTTATCTGCCATGGCGTTTTCCTTATGAATTCTTTTTCCCTATGCCATACCCTTTCCTTAAGCAGCTCAAAGAACTCGTTCCTCAATGGCATGAATCCGTAATATTCCTTCAATGATGTGACCTGCCAGTAGGAGGGGAACATCTTTAGGCCTGAATTTACCCTTATATCATATATTAGATTTGCAACTTTTGCGTTGTCCTCGGCAAGGAAGTATATCATCAGGTCATATTGCCCTTTTATGAATGCGGCGAACTGCACCCTCGCCCTGTTTCGCAGGGCTTCGGAAACGATCTCTTTTGATGGGCTGCCGGCATTGAATTTCACGAATGCAATATACGCATTATACCCTAATTTTTCTGTATCTAGCTCTACGGTATATTTTATGAAATACTTCTCTTCAAGCCGCCTTATTCTGTAATGCACGGACGACGCTTTCATGCCCACTTTTATGCCTATTGCAGCAGTCGATTCCATGGAATTCATAGTAAGTGCAGTCAATATTGTTCGGTCTATCTGGTCTATTTTCTGCATATAAAGCTCTTCTATGTCTTCCTTGAGCGTTTCGGGCATTACGACTTTTCCCCCGAATGCTTCTATTATCTCACGTGCATTCTTTATGTCATCTAAATCCGAGGACCTCTTTTTTATGAATGCACCACCTTCGTTTATCCTGCCCAGATAATGCGATACTGACCGTATTTTCTTCGTTTTCCTATTGCTCGTCGTGGTTTGCGAATATATGTAGTACTTGCCGTTTATGCATTTCAACGCTATGAAGAAAGGGTACCCGCCCTTGAGCCTTGCATATGTCTCTGCGACCTTTGAAGGAATTTCTCCCATATTATATAACATATAAATTAATATATTTAATCCTTTTGCTTATAATTAAAAATCTATATAACACATAAAAATATGTTATTTTCTTGTAAAAATTAATATTAGTGTAGCATAATAACCACTATACAGTCATTTTATTAGAATAAATAACACAACCTATTAATATGTCCAACGCCATAATACTATATGTTGGTGTTTGGAATGGCGGCAAAAAGAATTTGTGCTCAAAACACTTCTTATTTGCATTTCCCATCCCACCCACGCCTCCAAACACCAATAATGCTTTTTTTGAACAACCTGTTTAAGCTTAATCTGAGCTTGAATTTTATATTAACAATATAATGGGGAATAGATATGGAGAATATGGGATTTGAAAACTATATAAAAAGGGAAAGGGCAGCCCGCATGCACGGGCCTTCACACAAGTTTTACCTTCTTAAGCCAAAACAGAACCAGGATACCGAACAGCTTGCAAAGGAGATAATAGATTTAGATAGGGTAAAAGAGGTATGCGTAACTGGAGGCGACGGCGGCTTCATGGTCAAGGCTAAATTTTACGACCTTGATGAGCCAGACGATTTAGAGAAATATCTTGCCAAGAACGTAGACCCAAAATACGGTGCAGTAGTAAGCCATTACAGGTTGAAGAAGATTGCAGTAAAAAACAACGAATAGGTGTTATTATGAACCCGCTATCAAAAATGATACTGAACCATAAAAGGACAAAAAGGGCGAAGAAGCTTGCAAGCGATCCCAATAATAACAGGAAATTCATTGTCATAACCGACAGCCCGTATTCGTGGCACATGGAATGGCTTGACGAATACGAAACCAGAATGAAAGAAACTGAATTAGATAATTAGGCTATTCCTTGCTTTTTACCCAATCAAACTCACATTTGCAGGGAGAGAGATTTGAACTCTCGAACCCTCTACGGGAACGGGCCCTAAACCCGTCGCATTTGGCCAGGCTTTGCTATCCCTGCATTAACTTTTATAGATTAATTGGGAAAATAGAAATACCTTCCGTTGCATTTCGAATTCTTGATATAAGGGAAGATATTTAGTTTTTAAGAAAAATTGTATTTTATGGCAGCAAGCATCAGATCTGAGCACAAAGCAAAGCCAGCGGCACGCCATATGGACAATACGTTTACTTACATAGCCATAGGGGCACTAGTCTTCGCAATCGCAGTAATTGCGGCGTATGCTTTTGAGGCTTCATACGGCTATAATACGCTTAAAACTGCACTCGGCACACCCACCATTACTGCGCCTCCGATAGAATTCTACGTAAATTCAAGCCCGGCAGACACCACAGGCATATCGTATGTGCCATTGAACCAGACCTTCTGCCCCGAAAACCTTTCAATACAGAAGGCTGCTGAAAGGGATTTTGCATACAAATATTATACCATAACAAAACCGGGGGAGATTTTCAACTATAGCTTAACCTTCAACAGCAGCAGAACATTGCCTTCGGTATTGAGCATACAGGTATTTAAGCCATTCAAGCTTTTGGGTTATAATATACATACAATGGAGCACAGCAATTGCGAAGGCTACCCAAATGCAACTGACAATCTCACTATGACTATAGAGGCGCCTAATTCCACGTTTGTAG
>JAKBRJ010000023.1:2038-10463 GCA_021834785.1 Microcaldota archaeon | reverse complement strand
AAGCTGGTAAGGTAAACGCTCCTAATGCAGGCGGCGGCGGCGGAGGAGGAGTAATAGTCCTTGCGTATGGAGCAGGAGGCTATACTGCTGGCACATATACTTATTCGGGCGGAGCAGGTGGAGGTTCGACTTATTCAGGCGGAGCAGGTGGCAATGGCCAAGTTGTAACATATCCATATAGCACACCCCCATTATCTCTTCCTATTTACAAATACGTACTTAAAGAACAATCAGGAAGCCACAGCCTAAATATCACTCTTACACTTGGAGTTTCGATGACAGACATAAACTCCGCCTTCAACTTCTCCACTCAAATTCAATACTTCCCAATCTTAGCTCATACTCCAACATGGGAAGCCAAGCCTTCAAGCTGGAGCATTATAGTAGCAAATGAACCCATAACGAACCAGCAGCATACGAATACCTCTTTAGGCGCCCAGTTTGACAGCCCTAATTTAGCCGTAAGCTTTGCGAATGCGATAAAGTTGAATTATCCCTTCACTTCCTTCTATCTCAACCTCACGGACAATCCTAAGGTGCAGACCAGCCTGACGCTTTCTCCATTCAAGTTCGTAGCTAGCGACACTACTCCAAGTGCGCCGTACACAAGAGCATTGCTCAATATAAGCAATTACAATGAGCGCACATCAGGGAAGATTACTGCAAATGACACTATCATACTTAACAATATATTATTCAACAACTACACTGTGCCAGCCAATAGTACAAGCTTTGTGGCAAATGCTTTAGAGCTATACATGGCTGCAGGGAATTACCAGAACCCTCAGATCAGCTTCAAGCCGTCGGTTGTAGGCTTGGCTAACAGCTATTATGACGCAATCAACAACTTCTGCCCAGCAATACTCAATAACGGGCAGTACAGGACATTCTACATATACTTGGCCGATACAAACGCCTCACTCTATACTTTTAACATATACCAAGGCTATGCAACTGGTGCACTAGGAGACTATATGCAGATAATGCAGGGCATATCAAATACCACGTCCAAGCAGGTGCAGCAGTTCCAGATTAGCGCTGTGCCTTTTGCGTTGCCTCTGGAGAACGGAGGCAGCTATGCCTTCAGGTTCCTCAATTCGCAGTGCTCGCCATTCTACTCTACAAACTATACAGTATGGGCGAACCCAATAACCATAACGCTGCCTCTAAACAGTTCGGTGCCGACCATAAATCTGCCTAATGTAACTGTATCATGCAAGCCTTATCCGCTCACAGAAAACATAATAAAAGTAGAGTGCACGGGCTCTGACAAGAACAACCTGGTCTCAAGCTGGCATGTTTCAGTGGTAAATACATCTACATTTGCCGGCTATTCCACTGTCAATTCAGTAATCGTAAACGCTTCAACCTTCAGCACGACATTCTATAATCTTTCAAACAGCTCGGTTTACCAGGTAAATGTAAAGGCAGCCACTCCGTATTCAAGCCAGCTCTTCCCATTCACAATTAATGGGGCAATAATACCGCAAGGCTTCGGCATAGGCGCCGATGGCTTCATAGCGATATTGTTCATGCTCGCAGGGCTCGGCTTCGGCAAGCTGGGCTCCGGAGAGGGCGGCTTTGCCCCAGGCCATACCATAAGCCTAACTCTGTGGATTGAGGCGTTCATAATGGTCATGCTCTGGCTTGCTGGGCCTCTGGCTTTCATACCTCTGGCAGGCCTCGTAGCGGTAGTTTTAATGCTGGTAGTGGTGGGTGCGATGGCAAACCATTATGAAGGAAGTTCATATTACTAGGTGGGGCAATGAACATTACGATAGGGTCATTGACTGTGGCCGTGATATGGTTCGTGGTAATGATGGTAGTGCTCGAACCTGCGATAGTCATGACAAGCCCACCTTCATTCTATACGCAATACTTCGGCTCAAACTCCCAGAGCGGGATTGTCAATGGAACGATAAGCAACTTCTCAAAGTATGTAGCAATACCCCTAGTGCATCAGGCAAACTCCAGCGCAGGATTCAACGCCGCAAGCAATCTTCAAACATTCTCGGGTCTGGCTTTTGTCTATGGCGCATTCGGCATGTTCATCAACACCATATTCAACCTGCCTAAGATGATATACATATTATTCGTGGGCTCGGCATCAAACATAGCGTTTATACCTTTATCCATAGCATTGATAGGCTCAATAGCCTTTATCGGGTATATAGGTGTATCATTGATTTATAAAGGAATATCCGCATGGATGAAGAGTGATATTGAGAATATAGGTGCATAGAATGCCTTACGTAAACGGCACATGGATGCCATGGATTAGCAATTCAACAGGCTTGGGCCAGATAACCAACTCAACCGACCCAATAAGCTCACTCATACACGGGGTAGCTAATAGCATGCCATGGCTGTTCCCTCTCTTCTTAGGCGCGCTCTATGTCTACCTCTGGGTGCTCTTCGGAGATGCCCCAAGCAGGTTCAAGCTGGCTAGCATCTCCGCACTGGTATTGTCAATATCAGTAGTGTTCGCCGCAGCCGGCTTTGCTGCAAGCTCGGTACTCAACCTTATTGTCTTTGGGATAGCATTCTTAATATCCTTCCTATTCAGGGTGTGAGCATGCCTCAAACGCAAAATGGGAAAAAGCTGAAGAATTTTGTGAAGATAAGGAACAACAAGGAAGTTCCGTATTACAAGCCGCTTCGCAAGAACAGCAATAACTGGTACTTCGCAAACCTAGATGAGCTGGCTTGCAAGCAGGTCTGGGAAGCAGGCCAGGCCTACTATGCACGCGTACGGGATAATAAAATTAGGCACTCCTTTAGTCATCCAGTTGAGCTTACCAAATATTTCTATATGCTCTGGCTTACTGGGGCTCGGCTTCGGGAGCTCCTTCTCCAGCCAAGCCCAGCTATCAGCTTCCAGCACATGGACGGAGGCACGCAGGTCATTATGTCGCATGTAAACGAGAAGCACAAGCAGCCTAACGGGGAAAGGGATGTAATAGATGCGGAGATGCCCCTATTTGATGAGTGGGAGCAGAAGATGTGGCTTTTCATCACGGACGGCGGCACGGTCCTTAATACTGATGATATATTCAAATTCAGCAAGTGGGGTTCCATAGAAAAATCAAATCTAAGCCATCTAATCAAGACAAACTTCAAGCTTGACCTGCGAGATCCAAATAAGAGGTTGCACCATGAGCAGGGCATAACCCCCCACATCCTCAGGCACATGCGCATGTTCAACGTGGTGCTTCAGCACAATGTCAGGCCAGAGCTTGCCATAAAATGGTTTGGCTGGAACAATATAGAGATGGTCTATTACTACGCACACATAAGGCAGCTGCTCAGCATACGCAACCAGCATGTAGCGCTGAAGAACGAAGGGCTGCTTACTCTGCTTACTATAAGACCCAGCCCTATCCTAACCCAATAAGCGTGCTACGTTGCTTTCCTTTGCTTGATTTTTAGGCCAGCATAAACTATGCCCGGCTTTGCAATCGTGCAATAGAACGCAGCTGTGCGCAAGTTTTATTCTAATACTCTTTTGGAAAGAAGTCTAAGGAATTCGATAATCTGTGCCCACGCATATTTCCATAATCTTGAAATCTTTTACAGCATATCTAATCCTCAATTTCTTACAGAGAAGTTGAGGTATAACCAAAAACAAACTGGCCCACCCTATTCGCGCAATACATTTAGGTGTTCAGACTTTCAATCTTTAGCCCCACGCAACATAAGGTTTAAATACTTTATCTTTCTAATATTAAAATGATATCATGGCTTCCCCTCTTGCCCAGCAGTTTGTGCTAAACCCTCCTCCTACTCATTCAGATGTAGCTAATACTAGTATAGCCTTCACTGCACCTGCCGAAGCATTTGAGACTTTTTACAAGCTGGTGGACCCCGAACTTATCTATTTGAACCAGCTTACGAGATTATTATATTCTGCACAGTACGTAAAGACGAACCAGCCCGATCCAGAGTCTTTGCTGCCGGGCTATAAGCTTGCGGAAATGCCAGGAGAAAAAAAGGTCAATTGGGAAGGCTACAACACTATCGCAAATGTCTTTCTTATGGATGTGGGTATAGCAATTTCGACGACAGAAATTAATACGAAAGAGTTCAAGATATTGCAGTTCTGCATAGACAAGACCATGGCCATAGACGATATGCTCATAGCGAATAGAGAAAAATGGAATTTCACAGATTTTGCGTTCCACGTGCCATTCGGCATGACAGTATTCTATAACCTTTACGCAATAGCAAGCAGGAGCTCGAACGGAGGCAAGATGATGAACGGAATGATAAAAGCGCTCAACGGCATACTCGGCAGCATGGGCCAGCAGGAAGACCAGAGCAAGCCGCGCATTTGGAATTCGCCTTTTAAATCCAATAAATGAGTGTTATAATGGAAGCTGAAAAAAACAATCTAGAAAGTGTAGGTGTTGCAAGTCCGCAAGAAAATAATACAATTCCAGAAGTGAAGCCGCCAAGCCCAGAAACTATAAATGCAGCAAATGCAGGTCTCACAGAAATAAAAAAGCTCAAGCAAAGCGATAAAATCTCATATAATTATGCCAAATCTATAAAGCTGAACTACAAGGACGGCAGCTATGCCGATATAGAGCGCAATGGCGTGGTTCTGCGCACAGTGCCCTTCGTCTGGCAGACAGATGTAGAAAGCAACCAGAGCTGGGCCTTCTTCTGGGCTGACCAGTTCTACGGCACGCTCAGGAAGCAGTCTACACTTCCATGGAGAAGAGTAAAAAGGAGGACAGTCATAATCCCATTCAACAAAGGAGAGCACTGGACCGAGCCGCTCATAGGCGGAGGCTTCAAGGCAAGATTTGACGAGAACGCCCAAGCACAGATACCCGTAAAGGCGGATTTTGATGAAGCTCAACTCAATGAGTTCATAAAAGAGGGGCAGCACATCTCGCAGAACCTTCTGCTATACCGCCAGCTCCAGAGCTACCTCAAGCCGAAAGCCAACTGGACCTTCATAGCTATACTGGTAATTGCAATCGTTATCATAGCAGTCGGAGCGTGGCTATTCCTGACTCACCCGCATTTCTTGTCATCATTGGGTGGAATGTTCGGAGGCTTAAAGACGTGAGACAATGGATCAACCTTCAGGTTCCTTAATCTACACCCATCACTACGATAGGGACGAGGAGCACGCGCTCGAGGAAGGGATAGTCTCAATTTCTAGGACGCTTCAGGAATACATTACCCGCAGAAGCTATTTCATCAAAAAAACCGACTCACAAGGCAAAGAGATAGAGGAGCGCGTATGTCCTATATCAGATCCCGTGATAATTGCTGAAATCAAAGGGCTTGCCGTAGATACGACCATGCTGCTCCTGAAATATAGGGAAACTGACTATGCGAATGAGGTAAAGAAGCTCGAAGACTATCTGGGCGCGTATCGGGAGTACGACGCAATAAGCTTGCTAAAAAACGTCCTTACTCTCCGCGAGATTGTGGCAGTCGTGCTCGGAGACAAGCACAACTTCAAGGACAGGACCGAAAAGCAGTTCGCTTGGGAGAAGGAGGTAAAAAAAAAGTGGCATTTGACGGATCTAAGTGAAAAAGACGAGCAATATTTCCAAAATCTTCCCACAAAATGGAAGAAAATGGTATTTCTAGCAACGCACAACATGGTTAACTGCGATGGAGATATCTATGCTTTAATGACTGGCATAAACAACGGAGGCAAGACCAACACAAGCCTGGCTATGCTTTCCTTCGCAAACAGGCTGCTTAGGGAGTATTGGAGGGTAAAGAATGAAAGGTTCTCTCTCAAAAAAGACGTCTATTATGTGCCTGCGCCAACGGACCTCGATGAGCTGCTCGGGGATACGATGTATAACACTAAGGATTTGAACGAGGGCATGGCAGCAGCGGTGAACCTCAGGAGCATGGACCCCCAGGTAATAAAGCTTGGCGTCAATGCCTTCATAACCAGGGCAAAGCACAATTTCGTGATTTTTGAATACCAGGTAGCGAGCCGAGTGCCGAAACTGCTTGAGGAAAGGTTTAACCTCTGGATTCACAAGATGAGCAAGGAATGGGCGGTAATGTCTATACCGAGCTCGCTCTATAGGAAAGTCGACCCGCTCTATCTGGACGAGCTGGACAAGTTAAGGTCGGACAAGGATATAAGCTACTGGTTCAGGTATAAGAACCCGAATTACATCACTACGTTCAGGTCGCCAAAGCTAAAGAAATCATTTGAGGAGAAGTTCAAAGAATACCAGAAGAAGGCGCATCTGACTACCAAGCTTGCATCAGAGACGAATATGCTTGTGAACCAAAGCTATTGGCTCCTGATAAAAAGGATGTGGGACAGGATAAACATAGAGCACAGGCTTGCTCTGATAGAGCTCCCAAGTATCTTAAGGCAGGAAGTGCATTACAGCGAGGCGCAGGTCAAAAGCTTCATGCGCGACTATAACAAATACGACAGGGAGCACAAGCTTCTGGACTGGGAGCGTGATGCTGGAGTAGAAACGGCTGTTGCCAGTGATTGAGTTGCCGAATGAAATCTCAGAGGAGTATATATTCGAGCTTGACTTCAGTAAAGCACAGGAGCTCGAAGCTCAGGGTAAATATGAGGAGGCAGAGAAGCAGTATAGGCACCTCCTGCTCAAAGCCAAATCAGTCAAGGTTCAAGACAATATAATAGAGCGCATAAGGAAGATGAAAGAAAAGCAGGACATTGTAGAGGATGAAGAGGATAGGCAAGAAGCCGCAACAATCTATGATTTCAAAATCAGCAAGAGGAAGTTCGATGACGTTATAGGCTACAAGAAGCATAAGCGCATCTTCCAGAGGGTAATAGGGCTGCCATTAAAAAATGACGAAGGCTTTGTGCATTTCAACCTTTCAAAGAGCACAGGGATAATCCTATACGGCCCTCCAGGCACGGGCAAGACCTCGCTGGTGCAGGCTCTTTCTGGCGAGTTCCAGCTGCCGATGCTTGCTGTCAAGGTAAGCGATATCCTTAGCCCGCATGTGGGCGAAGCGGAAGAGAAGATAAGGACAGCTTTCGAGGAAGCTGAAGCCAAGCAGCCAGCCATCCTTTTCTTCGATGAGATAGACCTGCTGGGCATGGAGAGGGGCAAGGGCAGCACAGAAGGAACTGGCGCAGAGCAGCGTTCTACCATTACCGAGATGCTCCAGCAGATAAGCGACGTGCATGATGACAAGACAACAAAGGTATTCATAATAGGAGCCACTAATATGCCGTGGGATATTGACGTTGCGCTTACACGCTCAGGCAGGATAGAGCACTTCTTCTATATCAGACCTCCAAACCTCAAAGAGCGCATTGATATATTCAAGTATTACCTTGAGTTAGGCAAGAAGGATTATGCTAAGATAAGCAAGTTCGGAATGCTCCAGCTCGGAATAGCTTCGATAAGATACTCGGGCGCCGATATAGAGAAGATAGTCACGCAGTCAAAGCTTATGGTTCTCGAAAAGAAAGGCTCAAGCGCTTTGATAACAAAAGGAGACATCTTAAGGATAATAAGGGACAAGGATCTCGGGAGGTCGAGCCTGGAAGAGTGGTACATGAAAGCCAAGGCTGTCTATATCAAATCGAGCAAGGTGTCGGTGCAGAGGACGGGATTTTTGGGGCGCAAAAAGCAGAAAATCAGGACGGAAGAGCAGGGCAAACTGAATGAAGCCGACATAAAAATATTCAAGCCGATAATAAAAGACATTAAAAGGACTATGCGCTGGTGGAAGCTGAATACACTAATAAAGTTTTTTGCAAGGTTATAGCATGAGTCTAATGGCATACCTATTTGTATTTATCATAATCCTGATGATACTCGTGCTTGTACTGCCTCCAAATATCCTGCACGTGTTGTTTGGCTTTGGGGATAAGATAGCCACGGCAATAGGAAAACTCTTGCTCGCTAAGACTTTTAACGCTATCAATTAGGCGACTGATATGAACACGGATAAAAAAATAATGTTTATAGAACTTATTATAATGCTGTCTGCATTCCTCTTGATATTACTGCTCTACTATCTCGGTGGCATTAAGCATATAAATTTAAATGAGATAGAAACAGCAAACTCAATTTTAATTCATGTTTAATAGGTGAATTGAATGCCTGAACAAAAACCAGAAACGAAAAAGAAGGAAGAAGTAGAGTTGAGCTTCGTGCAGAAGCTCATGCAGATGGGCTACCCAGCATATCTCGAGGCTGCGCGGGTGGATGATCTTGGCAATCCAGACAAGGAATACCCGACCTTTGGCTTCAAGACTGCCCTGGGGGTCAAGCCAATAGCAATAAGCATGCCGGTTAAGGAATGGCTGCTCCTTGCCGACGCAATCAAAAAACTCTATGAAAAGTAAATATTCAACTTAATTCGCCATTCGCACAAAGATTTAAATAGTTTATTTAAGATAAACTATTAGAATGGTGAATTAAATGGAAACCGAAGT
>JAKBRJ010000023.1:0-1938 GCA_021834785.1 Microcaldota archaeon | reverse complement strand
TACAGAGCATACAGGAAAGAGAAGAGAGAAGCCTATGCGTAAAGGTGTTACTATGGTGTTGTTTGAATCCAAAGAAGAAAAGCTTAGAAGGCTTGCCGAGAAAAGAGAGCAGACATTAGAAAAGCTAAGAGAAGAAGCTGAAGTATATAAGAAGCTAAATGAGCAGCAAACAGAATATGACAGGCTTATACAGGAAAAGAAGCTATACGAAGCAAGAAAACAAGCCGAGAGAGCAGAAAAGCCGAATAAAATCTATACAATAGCAAACAAAGTATTAAATGCTATAGCCCCAATAGAAGAATCCAAGCCGAAACAAAAAAAAGCATATAGAAAGAAGAAAAGAGATGCATGGGCATGAAGAAGCTCAAGATATACAAGTGTAACCGGTGTGGCTACGAGTGGATAGGCCGCAGCGAGCGCGAGCCAAAGGAATGCCCAAGATGCAAGTCTATTTGGTGGAACAGGGAGAGAAAGTACAAGCTGAGAAGTGTTGAAGACGCAATGCACGATTTCTTTGAGGAAGCCGAAGCCTAATCCTCTTTTTTGTATTACTTCCGCTATACAGCCCCAAGCGCAAGCTTTATAAATATTACCTAACATAAGGTAATAGCGTGTAATACAGGATTATAATAATGGTGAATTAAATGCCCCTAATGCAAATAGATTTGAACGACGAGCAATCCAAAAAGCTTGAGCACTACAAAATCCTCAAGAACCTCAAGACTAAGGAAGAAGCGGTTTTAGATTTAATAGACGAGCTTATGATAGAAGTAACTATAAAGAAAGACGGCAGCAAGGTTAATGAGGTAAAGCTTAAGAAGTGAGCCAATGACAGAACAAACTCTTGAAGAAAAGCTTAACAGGCTCGTAGCATCAAAAAGCGTAGGAATAATCAACGTAGCTGGCAGGGAAGTGAATATCCGCGAATCGGAAGAGCTAGGAAGCCCACACTATACTGCTTATGTAGAAATAAAAAACAGCCATCTTTTAGTTAGTAGCGTGATTGGCTATCCTACCCTAAGGGAAGATGATATAGTAGGAGTTGATACACTGCATACCTACAACGAGCACCAAACTCCAGCAGAAAGACTAATTGACGCTATCAAGCAGATAACAGAAGTTATTCAGTCCGCAGACAAAGTCCTTGCAAAGGCGAGCCAATGACAACCGAAAAAGAAGAAGAACTTAAAAAAGAGCTTAGAGAGATACTTTCGGGTTACGATGTGACTAACTTGAGTGAAATATCAATTGAATATTATAGCAACTCTGACAACTCTGCATACGACGGCTATATAGCAAATTTAGTAATGAACTATGTCTTCTACTCGGATTTAGAAGCATTCAAACAAAAATGGTATATACCTAAAATAGAAGGTGCTGCTGGCGAAGCAGTAAGAATATGGTTAATTCATAAAAAGGCGAGCGTATGACAACAGAAGCAATACATACATGGGAAGAATACGGTGCAGATGGAAAGTGGCATAAATATAGACAAACAGGATCTGGCTCGGGATTGGCAATTAAGTTTGCTTTCTGGATAACAAGCCACTACAAGGGAACACGGAATCATAAGCTAGTATGCACAAAGAAGAAAACAACCCTAAGGGATTTCTTTGATTTGGATCGGGCATTAAAAAAGAACACAGACGCAATAAGAGTTGATTGACATGGACACCACCGAGCAAGCAGAGTTTTTATCAAGCATAATGCAGGAGCTGGAAGCCGATCCAGAATACCCACAGGAGGAAAAGCGAATCATCAAGGCAGGCTACGACTATATAAAGCCCCTCCTAGAGCCCCAGAAGCTCTACGCAGGCTACCAGAATGGCCACTATTACATCAGGCTCAACGGCAGTACTGAACTGGGAACGATAGCAAAGCTGAAGGCTTTAGGCTACACTTTCCATTTTTTCCAGCCGCCCTTCGGCAAGCCCGTCA
>JAKBRJ010000022.1 GCA_021834785.1 Microcaldota archaeon | reverse complement strand
TCATGCCATATCTGCCAAACTCAACCCCTATCGCAGCAAGCCTGCCTATTACCAGCTGTGAGGCGTCAGGGTATTCCTCATCATATCTGCCGAGCAGCTTTATGCTGCTCTCATTAAGCTTACTCACAAGTTCGACATGGGTGTTATAGGCACTCTCCCCCAATCCAGCATCTCCATCTCCTTTTTCAAGTGTAATCACGTTTTCGCCAAGCTTCTTTGACAACGCCCTCTTGTACAGGCTACTCTCAGAATCGCCAAGCCCATCCATATCATTATGCAGTTCGCGCATCTCATGAATGAATATTGGCATCTTCTTTACTCCAAGATCCTTCGAAGCTCCCAGTTCGGCCATGGTCTTGTTTGTTGCAGTTCCGCTTCCCTTCATTTCGTCAAGCAGTTTCTTCACTGAATCCGAGAACTCTTTGCGCGATTTATCAGCCTCTTTTCCTGTTCCTGGAAACAGTTTGTTAACGTCGTCTTTCATCTCCATTAACATGTCAGTATAAGTTTTGATCTCTACGAACAGCTTGACATTTTCATCAGATATGTCCGTAAGCTCCTCTTTTTTAATATCAGCACGCTCTTTCTCAGACATCTTTGCAGCCATGCTATGAATCTCTTCAACTCTTGCCTGTATATTCTCATGCATTCTTTCCAGTTTCTTCATGGGCGTATCTAACTTTTTAGAGTGTGCGCCTGAACCGAATACTACCGGGCCTTCAGCCTCAACTGCATTTTTGCGACCTGTCGACAGGTCAGCTTCAACTCCCAGGCTCCCTGTTTTATGCCCTTCTGAACTCTTCTTTTTTAGATCGTTCATATAAACAAAATATGGCATTTCTCATATTTAAATATGCCTATGGGCCTGGGCTGCCCAATAATAGTCCAAAAGAGTGCTACCTTCTACTGGCCTCTTGCAGACGTAGATCAACAACATGCCGTAATGAATAAATCCAGCGCATTTGTTTTTATCATAATCTCCTTCTCAATCAATTCATGTTTCTTTGAGAAGACAAATTCGCCGAAAGTGCCCTCTTACTGCCAATTCAATCCTTCCACGCAGCCCTTTCCGCGATAACGCGTATCTGTTCAGATTCAATCTTGCGCCACCCCGGGGCATGTGCATCAAGCATGTCTATCCCATCCTTGGTTATGGCAACACGCAGCAACCCTTCCTTACTGCCTATCCTTACCATGTCGCAGCGGCCCATATCCTTGACAACATCCACAAGCCTGCGAAGCTTAACCTTCGAGGCCTTGACAAGTTCCGTCAGCCCCATGGACGAGGTCTCGAAAAACATATCACAATCCCTATTCTTCATGTGTGCATCATCTGCATCTTCTGCCTGGCCTGAGACTGCAAAGAGCATGCTCTCCCGTGCATTCCTCCCAAGGACGTGTAATATTGGCAATGCCTCCTTGTGTTTTGTAATGGCCATATGTCCGGTGTTTTCAGACGTCTTATTCAATACAAACTGCAGCACGCCCTCCATCACCTCCCGCATTCCTTCGGCATAAGCCCTATTCCTGCCGTTCATGCTCTTCCTGTCAAACCCTTCCCATGCCTGCCGTTCGTATCTCAACACGCTCATTGCCTGTTCATGGTCTTTCCTAAGCGCTGCCTGTGCGGCCGGCTTTATCAGTTTCTCAAGCTGTTGTATGATCGTGTCCTGATTTTCCGCATGCTTCTTATGCGCATCCTGCAATCCTCCCTGCCCTCTATTTTGTCCTCTTTCCAAATGCATTGTATAACCTTGGTCTCTTCAACTCTTCCTCACTCAACCCGAAGACAAGAGGTTCTAGAACAATCTCATCCTCATCATCCGCTACGCTCAAGCGAACGCTGGCACCAGGCACGCTTGTCTGTACTGTCATACTGCCATGTCCCTGCCCTGCATTTTTGATTATCTCCATCGGCGTAATCACGTCTGCATCAACGATTCGCGGCATACTTTTTCCGGTATTATCCTGCTCAAGCATCCTGGACTTCGAATCAATTGGCTTGATCGCATCAGGGTCTTTTCTGCCCGCGGCCTTAACCGCGCTTTGCGGTACCTGCTGCATCCCGTCCCGTATAATGCACACTGCATCACTGCCAGCTTCCTGCGACGTCCCAGCGCCTCTCATTATGATCTCTTGAACTTCCAACTGGGAGAACTTCACCGCACCGTCCTCCTCATCTTCTCCAGACCTTTTTTCATTGGGATGCGCGGTCTTTCCCGCATCTGAATCAGCTCCATCAACGTACTGTCCCGTATTATGCACGGCTAAAGTTCCCAGCCTTACCTCTATGACTGACAGCTCCCTTATTATGCCCATGGAGAGCGTGCTGCCTCCTACCACTGCAAGCCTGCTGAGGAATTCCCTGTCCTGCTTGGGAAGCCTCTCCGCTATCTCCACCTCGTCGTTTACTATGCTCTCCTGAACAGACCTTGGGGGAGCGGCATTTTCAAACTTCACAAGGTTTGTGCCCAGCCTTGCAGAAAGGCAGTTCCCATCATCATCCTTTATCTCGGAGATATCCTCCTTGAGGCTCTTCACCTCCTTTTCAGACATCGGCATCCTGTAAAGGTCCCTCATTTTTTTATCCGCAAGCTCCTTCATTGTTTTATTTGCATCTTTCGCAACATTGCCAAGTTCCTTCATGAGTTCCTTCAGCTGTGTCTCCCTCTCAATCCTTGACGGGTTTGTAGCTTCGGGAAACTGCTTTGCTATGCTCTCCCTTGCATCAGCAAGAAAGTTCTTGTATACATTCAAATCGACGAACAGCTTTACGTTTGCAGATGATATGCTCTTAAGGTGCCTGTCAAGCCTTTCACGTTCCTTAAGCTCCTTCGCACGTCCATGCTCGTCTTCCGCAGGCACCATCGGCATTTCCATCTGCATTATCTGTCCGGCAAGCCTGCTCACACTAGTTGCCCTACTGCCTATATTCTCCAGTATGAACTCCCTCTGTTTTGAAAACGCCTCTGCGGAAGGGCTTTTCCCTATCCTGAGAAGGTCTCCAAAAACCTGCGAATGCCCATCTGCTATGTTCTTCACATCCTTACTTACTCTATCTCCCATAACTTCAATTGCGGTTGCCATGATCCTTCCTCTCAATTCCTATTTTTCCTATTTAAAAGTGCAATCAATGCTGCGCTTATCAACGCCTTTTCAGCGAGCTTATAAGCGCTTCGGCCCTTTCCGATCTGCGCTTATCAAACGTGTACGCGTAACGGACCTGTCTAGGCTTGTAAATATCTGCACGCAGTATCAAGCAGCCATATGTGCCTTCAAAGCATGCGTTGCTTGCAAGGACCGTGCTTGTTCCAGGGATACGCACCGATCTGTTCCCTGAAGATAAACCAATGAATGCATCACGCGATATGTCTCTCGTTATCGCACCGTGCCTGTCCAGTTCCCTGTATTCCATATGCTCTATGCCTGTCTGTGATGTAAGTGTCCAGCCTGCCTTCCATGCCGCCGACCTGAAAAAGACGCTCTCCGCATACTGCACCTCAAAATCGTCAGGAGACGCGAGCCTGCACCCTCTTTCACGCAGTGTGTCTTCAAGGATCTTGATGTACAGCGGAAGCGTGGGTATCTTCTCTTCAGATATGTGCACCGATACCTCTTTGTCTATAGGCCTAAGCGTTGCTCCTACCATGATCTCACCAAATTCTCAATCCTGCCGTCCTGATCTTTTCCATCGGCGATTCGGTTTTGGCTGCCATATGCTCCCATCTTTATTATCTGACGAGCCTGCTGAACTGAACCACATTGGTCCTGCCAGGCATCTTGACTGCAAGTACCGGTATCGCAGTGCTATTTATCACAGGCACAACCTCCCCCATATCAGTTGTCCTGTGCATTCTGCGATTCATATGCCATACAAAATCAGGATCACCGCATGCTTTCACGGTCTCCTGGAGCGTAGCTACCCTGAATCCCCGTTCATTAAGCACCGCTTTAACCGGCTTTCCATGGCTATCATCAATAAAAACCAGGAAAAAGTCCGTTTTGCCAATCGCGTATACCTCAACATCGTGTTTCTTCTGGGGCTTCATTATTGTTATCATGACGTCAACAAGGAAAAATTATGACCATCCTCATTCTTAAACTTGTGCGTCTGCCGTTATTCTGTCCGTCATGCGCCGATATGTGGCAAAACGCACCTTGCATGTATTGTCAATGAAAAATGCAAACAGCACAAGATTTTTAATAATGCTCCTTCATAGTTACAGGTAGTTAGGTTCTATTCTTAGATCCAAAAATAAGTGCTTATCATGGGAAAGTTTCCAATAGCAGATGCACAGCTGACCAAGACCTGGATTTGCAGGAAGTGCAAAGGCAGGAACAGGGCAGGCGTGGAGAAATGCAAGAGATGCGGCTACAAATACCTGCGCCCTAAGAGAAAGGAGAAGAGAGTAAAGAAGTAGTGACTGATGTTTCTCTGAAGTGAGATGATGGTAGATTTAAACCCTATAGAAACACTCGTAGTGCAGTCTATGAAAGAGATAGGCGCAACAAGCGAGGAGAAGAAGAAGACAGCTGACGACATTGCAAAGAAGTGCAACAGGCCGAAGAGCATGGTGAACAATGCCCTTGTATCATTGACGCAGAAGAACGTTGTTAAGAGAGTCGCAAGGGAGAAGGCATCAGGCTATTATGTAATACCTGGAACAGCGTAACAGCATGGCCGGCTCTGATTCTATTGAATTCTTTGCAAACTATAACGGCTGGGTAGAATCCAGGAACCTTGAGGTAAGCGATTCTACAAAGCCAGCAGAAATAGCACATGAGCTTGCATCGGTAAGGAGCCTGGTCAGCGACAAGGCATTCGAAGTTCTTGGAATAGACACAAAGACATTGGATGCATATGCAAAGAAGTTTGCCTCTTCTTTTGCAAAGAACGATTACAAATCACTGGCTGCAGCATACAAGGCTTTAGGTTCTGCAGATGCTGATTCTAACATAACAAAAGCAGCAAAGAACAGCGATCAGCTCAAGCCCTTTGCAAAGGTATATCTTCTAAGGGCAGCTGCAAAGGAGCTGAATCTTATGTGGTATGTCTCTGAAGAGAGCAAGGTATTCACTTCAAAGTCCAAACCCAAGAAGACAGGCAGCGCTCCTTATTCTGGGATAGCATTCATGGCAAAGTACAAGGATTGGGTTGCCATTAAGAAGCTCTCAATAGCTGATGATACAAAAGCAGAGGAAGTGGCTGCGCAGCTTTCATCAATAAGGATGACAACAGAGAGGAAGCTCCCGCAGATTCTTGGTATAGACGCGGATTCGCTTGATGCATATGCTGCAGAATCAACAAACAACATGCGAAAGAGCTTTGCAAACATGGAGAAGATAGTGGACATACTCTGCACAAGCAAGACCAAGGAAGTGATAACAAAGGCCATTCCTTCAGAAGCAGTAAGGGCAGTGGCTGTAATTTATCTCTCAAACAAGATGTATCAGGACATAAAGCTGGAGCTTGAAGTAAGCCCGGAACTGCTCATGGACATGTTCCCAGGGCTGAAGATACCTAAGCCAAAGGGAAGGATGCCAGGACAGAAGAAAAAGCAGAAGAAATAATGAATAAGATAACAGGATAGACAAACAAGGCAGACAATAAGAAAGTTATATAGATTACCTGCTTTTAATTATACTAAATCTAGGGGAGTTAGGCTAGCTTGGTAGGCTTCAAGCTTTGGGAGCTTGCGACCCGTGTTCAAATCACGGACTCCCCATTTTTTGGGTTTGCAATTTAGAATTTATGCTATTATTTCCTATCTGAATATTTATGCCTGATGCAAACATAAGAAATCCACCAAGACCCATTAAAAATCCGTTTAGATTAGACATATAACCAACTAATAATAAAATTATCCCAACAATTAATTTTATATAATCAATTATCACAACGTGTGTTTCTTGTTTCATTTTCTACGCCTTTTCGTTGGCTTATTTAAAATTAGAATCACTATTCCTGAAATAACAAATAGCCAACCTGCACTATTGCTTAAATATAATAGATAAGCTCCGAATATTATTGCAAGGATCGGGATTACTTCTACGGATGTTTCCTTTACCATATTAATAATATGGTGCTTATATTTTAAAATAGTTATAGAAAAGGTCATCTATTAGCCACCTTGACTGATTTATCAGAAAACGCCCATTCAATAGCCCTGTAAAGCTCCTCCTTAGACGTGTAAATATAAACTTGTGTCGAGGATAAGTCCTGATGTCTTGCGAATGCCTTAGTGAGCGTTACATTGCCTTGCACGCTTCTATTGAAGGTTGTTATTGCATGGTGTCTAAGGCCATGTGTGGATAGTCTATGAAAACTACACTTAGCTCTTCCTTCTTAGATCTTTAGCCGATATTCTCATTATTCAACATCTCTTCTCCGTATATGGGTATCATATGATTTTACAAAATTAACTTCACTCTTCGTGAGTCCATATATCTTACCTAACAGTTCATCTATATCATCAATAGTGCCCTTACACATACCAGTTCTAAATTCGCCTACACTACCTCTATCTTTCATGAATGCTTTCGTCAAACCTGTTGTAATTTCCATCTTGAGTGAATCTATTCTTCTCTTGTTTTCCTCCAGAATATTATATTTAGGGAACGGAAACTTCTCCAAAAGGCTAGGTGGGAAGTCCCTAAGATTCCCATAAGTAGACCAATATAAATAAAAGAGAGACGAATTTACTAATAATATGACAAAATCTCGTTCTAGTGCGTTTTCAAACCTAAGAGTTTCTATCTTTGTAGATGTATATGGCATCTTTTCAAGAGCATTAAGCCAGTATCTTCCGGTCTTTCTGAACTGCATCTTATAATCAAATCCCCTCCCGTCTATCTTGTTCTTTACTGTCTGATTCGAATCCTCTTTGAGTTTCAGTAAAATATTTTTGATAGTCTTATTTCCTACTTTAGGGAGACTACTATCTTTCAATCCATCACCTATTTTATCTTTTCCTAGTGTCAACCCATCTGTACTCTCGAAGGAAAGGTGATCAAAAATTCTAGGTTTCTGTTCAGCAGTAAATTTTATTGCTTCTGTAGTGTATATCACACCGGATTTTTCTGGTAAATCCTTCTCTCCTAAGAAAACCAGTACTCTAATTTCTGCATCTGCAAATATCTTCGCTGGTCTAGTATTAAACAGTGCCATCTTACTTTCAGACATATTCCTTCTTATCAGCTCTCTTGCCTTGGCTATGCTGCCGTTTATTGCTATGGCGTTGGTTATGATAAGACCACATACTCCATGAACCGTAAGGGAATCTAATATCCTTTCTACAAAGTTAGCAGCTATCTCATTTGCTGTTATAGTTTCATAATTATACATCGACTTCTTCTCTAGAGGCAGTAGTATATTGCCATAAGGTGGATTACCAACAATCACATCAAATCCTTTTCTTTCATCAAAAATCTCTCCAAATTCAAAACCCCAATGGAACGGCCTAAGCGTATCGAATTCATCCCTGCTTATCTTTTTGCAATGGAATGAAATATCTTCATAAAGCTTTGTGTCAAGAAGATCACGTATCTCACGATCACGTTCTTCTATCTTTTCTTTTAATTCCTTGGCCTTGCTACCTGACAAACTTTTATACTCGGTTATCTGCCTTTCTCTCCTGTCCAATTGTATCCTTAGGGAGCTATCACCATTATGGGTTATCCAATCCTTTAGATTTAACCTATCCTTTATCTTATTGATATCTAGATAACCAATCAAACTATTTCCTGTTCTTATATTATATTCTATATTAGTAAGGGGTTCGATGTTTTCCTTAGAATAAGATCCCACAAGCCACAGCCAAAGTCTCAACTTTGCAATCTCTGTTGCGTTGGGATTTATGTCGACACCATAAATGGAATGCTTAAGTATCAACTTCTTAAGTTCAATTTCGGAATAACCTATAGCTGCCTTCTCATTAAGAAACTTATATGTATCAAACAAAGTATTTGCAGCAGCCAATAGAAAAGAGCCAGAGCCGCAAGCATTGTCGCATATGGTTAGACTTGTTGCAATTCTATTAAATACCTCCTTCTGAATGTGAGAATCATGTTTGTATAATTCTTCTATATTGGCTATAGGTTTCTGTTTTCTCTGTATCAGCATATCATTTGCATTGTCAATTATCTTCTTCTCTATAGTATTCCTGGAAAGATATTGTGTAACCATTTTAGGCGTGTAGTAAGCTCCTGTACTATCTCTTTCAGCTGCAGTCATGGCTTTCTCGAATATGTAACCCAGTATCTCTGGGTCTAGTGTATCGCTACCAGTTGTTCCATCTTCATGTACAAATTTAAAAGAATCCAAAAACGCTATAATTTCCTTCAATATCTCTGCTTTAATCTTATAGTCAGGATTATTTCTTTCAATTTCTGTTCTTACAAATAGACTTCCATTTAAGTAAGGTATATCTCTGAACTTAATATCAACATCGCTTCTTTTTGATTTTTCAGTATTTAGCACTTCAAAGAAAAGTTGTCTAAGTTCATTATTCAGCTTCGATTCCTCTAGCTCTGCTAGGTAGTTCAGTATATCTTGTTGAATTATGCTCTTAGATTGTAGGAATTTTATAAAGATAAGTCTATTTAGCACGCTCTGTGCCACTTGCTCCTTATCATTTTTATTAGTGATAAGCTGTATATTTTCTACAAGACAATCATTTTTAGATATGTTTTTTGTTTTATTTTTATGATCCTTATATTTGCCTCCGTGTAGAAGAGCTATATACCAATCATAGAACTTTTTACTTATCTCTTCTTCAGCTCTCTGAAGAGACACGTCAGTTCGCCCAACCAATAATTCTTTTATCTTCGATAGGTCTTCCCTTACATCATAAACGTATACTACTTCTCTTTCTTTATTTATGAAAACCCATTTCATACCATCTGTAGCTATTCCAAATGCATATTCTTCTTTTACTTCTGCTAAGTAAAACAGTTCCTTGATCTGGTTTACTGCACTATCGCCTGCATTATCAAAAAGATTAGCATTTACGGGCTTAGCCTCGACTAGGAAAGAGATATTTGTATTATTTTTGAGCCTATAATCCACCTTCCTTCTTCTTCCCCGTGGTAGATCAAAGTGCTTTTCTGGTAACTTATGCAAGCCCAGCGCTCTTATTATTGGTTCTATAAGCACGTCCTTTGTAACCGCTTCTGGGTCTGAAGGTTCCTTTAGAAAACTAGAATTAAGTTCTTGATTCTGCTCAAATATTCTCTGTTTGCCATCAAGTTTGAGCAAAGTTTTAAACTCGTTAATCAGTTTTTCTATATCAATATCCATAAAATACACATTCTTGCAGTATGGTGCCGTTTGACTCATTCTCCCATAACCTGTTTAGTACTCAAACCTTAAATAGCTTAAACATCTCAACTATTTGTTTATAAGAAGCCAAGAAGAGATAAAACAGGGTTGGAAAGAATGAAACAAAAGGAAGGAGTGATAAGGTCAGGAAGAATGTGGCTCCTCGTATCCATTACAATAATTCTCATCTATGTTATTTTAATTACACGTCTTGGATTCGGAGTTTTAATTTTAGGCTGTGCAGGTTTAATTGGAATTTTAACGTTTTTCATAATAAATAGATTAGCACCTCCTACTGGAAACTGTGAATTTTGTAGAACTGTGATTAAGCAAACTCCTAAATCAACTGTATACACCATCTGCCCAAAGTGTCATGCTCGCCTTAAATGGATATTGTAACAGACGAAATGCGACAATTAATGAAAGCTAACTATTATGAAACAGAACCAAAATACTAATTCTTATATATCACAAAAAAGCACCGGATTCTGTATCTCATGGAACGTAAGTATATTCTTTATCCTGAGGCTAAGCGGAAGCTTGTCCAGTCCATTTCTTGCAGTACTTCGGCATGCTATTTAAGATTATTTCTGCTACTGGTCTATATAATGGTCAATCCATGGATAGCGATGAATTCAGCAAAAAACTATCAGAAAGCAGAAAAGACAAGGTCACCGAAGTAGCGCTATCAGTATGCCGTAGATATGGCCTTCCTACTCCTAAGATAAACTTTAACGGATGCCCTGAAGAAACTGAAGACCAACTTGCCCATTACCATCCTGACCAAAACAAGATCTGCATATCAGAGTTCCAACTCAACAGGCTGAAGACAATGTATGAAATAGAGCGGACTGTCTACCATGAATTGGCGCATATGCTGGAGCATGACCATGGCGGGAAATTTGAACAGGTTAAAAACCAGTTCAGCATAGAAGACTGGAGACCTCCGAAAGGAGTAATATATATAGACGGGTCGGCCAAGCCAAGCACAGCAAGCGAAGAACCGCCTGCCAAGACACGAGATCCTGGGAAGAGCGTCTGCAATTACCCAGGATGCAATAAGAAAGCCAACCTCTCACAATGCACATATTGCAAAAGGTATTTCTGCACTTACCATAAAACGCCAATACTGCCAGGTTCAGATGTGCATGGAAATAATTATCATGCCTGTGCTGAATACTATGATTATGCCAAGGCAGAGGAAAGGCGGAAAAGCCAAGAGTATACCAAGGCCCTTGACAAACTTAAAAACAGACGGCCACATTATGAACCGTCTGTCCAATATGATGGGGACAACCTGAATACTAGAAAGAAAGGAATCCTGCATAAACTGAAGAAGGCATTGGGCATAGATGATTAGCAATGCATTATGCTTTGTGAGCTCCTTATCGCTCATGCTGTTATAAATTCACACATGGACTATACTTATCAGGATGTTAATGACACTGTACCTTTGGGAGATTGCGGTCCCTGTGATTTTGATAGGCCTGATTGGTTCATACTATGCGACACGCTGGTGGATCCGTTCCATAAAGGGGATTTAGATGCTATGGACTTCAAGAAATCAATTAAGGATAAAGGTCGAGATAGTTAAGGGAAGAAGCCACCTAGATACATTGCCAGGCTATGAGAGAAACAGACTATGCGATAAACATGTGGCCGGCAAGGAATGGCGCCAGTTACGCTGGGAAGGCAAGCTTATTTCCGTATTTCGGCCACAGATTGCCTTCACAATATTACTTATGTTTCCATACATATATACGCATTCTCCAC
>JAKBRJ010000021.1 GCA_021834785.1 Microcaldota archaeon | reverse complement strand
TCCCGGCGCCGGTTCCGGTCCCTGCGGCAGTCCCAGTTCCTGTGGATGTGGGAAGGCAAGCGTGCCCATAATGTGAAGGTTAACTATATGCGGGTGAGGGAATGAATGAGAAATATATGAATGTAATACCTTTCTTGTATATCGCAGCAGGCTTTTTGTTTATGTTCCTGTTTCGGTCAAATTTTGTAGATGTCTTTTTTGGAGCATGGATTGCATCCATTGGGGTAATTCTTTTACTCAAAAATAAGTCCAAGACATCCGCTGCTGAAGTCATGAAACATTGATTATCACATTCGGATTCGCCGCTTTTTTAGTTACCTTAGTGCCGTTTGTAAGGTTAAGCGGTGCCGGAGGACCCAATCCTAAAGTGGTTCCGGATCCATTCACAGATGAGTTATACGATGAGGCAGCGTGAACCTTCGCCATAACCAGCTCGCCCAGCCCAGACACAAGCTTTCCGACCATATGCAAAACCGAAGCCGGAAGCACAATAATAGCAACAAGCGCTGCAAAAAACAAAATAACGGCAATCTTCAGGAATCCCATACTCTAATCCTTATCCTCTTCCTCAAGCTTAGCCATCGCCTCCGCGAGTATTTCCAGAGTTTCGACTGGAAGAAAGAGCGACGAATCAAGCACAGGCCTTCCAATCCTGTCCAGTGGCACCAGTATCAATCCACCATCCCCAGAAAACACTGCAACCTTCGGCGCTTCAATCATGCGCGTGGTCTGCACGTAATTCCAGTATCTATTATCTGTCGGTTTTGCTGTTTCAGCTTCTTTTTCATTCTTTACCGCAGCCGCAGGTTTTTCCTGCATTTTTGGCTCTACCATATTTTTACACCTAAATCAATTTAGCAGCCATATTATATAAGACACGCCTCTGCTTCCCTTTCTGCACAAAAAACTTTATATCCTTTTTCATAGGGCCGAACTGCTGTACCTTTTCCCAAGCCTGACCTCTAAGCGCTTCCAGAGCCAGAGCGTAAGATTTTATCAGCGGCGGCTCCGGGAACTGTTTAATCCCCCACTCCAAATCTTTTGTTGCAAGCGGCCTGAGAGCTTTCCCATGAGCCAATAACTCTGCCAGCAAATGCTCTGCGGAAGACTTGCAGACCGAAGCTATATCCGCAGGGCTAAACCCGAATGTTTTAAGCGCGAGCGCAAAATAATTTATCCTGGCAGCCTTGATTTTCGAACAGTAATACCTGAAAAGCGCCGACCTTTCCTTCAGTCCAGGAGGCGGCACATAAATAAATTGGTTAAACCTGCCTGATCTCGTTATCGCATCATCAAGCTCCCAGGGTATGTTGGTAGAGCCGATCACGTAAACGTTGCTGTTGTCAGCCTGCGTTCCATCAAGCTCGGTAAGCAGCGCATTGGCTATCCTTCTATCTTCGCCGCCGGTGCTTGAAACACTGCTACCAGTCCTGGACTGCGCCAGTGCATCAATCTCATCAAAAAATATAATCGCAGGGCCGCCTTCCCTGGCCTGGTTGAATATGACGCTTATATTCTTCGATGACTCGCCCTGATATTTGCTTACAAGCTCCTTGACATTGGCTATCAGCATGCGTATGCCGGTTTCTCCTGCGATTGCTTTGGCAAGAAGTGTCTTTCCAGTCCCTGGCGGCCCATACAAGATAAATCCGCCCCCGGTCCTGACACCGAATTCTTTATAAACACCTTGATTCTGCATAGGCAATATTATCTTTTCCTTTACAATCTTCTTTACAGAATTCAATCCAATGACATCATCCAGAGTTACACTGCTTTTGTACCACTCAAGGCCTTTCAGCTCATTCTTAGACATGCGTGTATGTATTTTATATATCTCATTCTGCAGCTCTTCCGTTTCTTCCTTCTTAAGTATATCCGCATATTTATTTAGCGCAGCCTGGCTCTTAAGCGGGTCACCCACTTTGATGTAGCATACGATTAAATTATAAGCATCTTCAGGCTTATTGTCTTTTTCAAGAGAAGAAGACAAGTACGCCGCTGCCCTCAGCCACTTTTCGCTGCTGATTGCATCTGTAGCTTTTGCCCGCAGTTCTTCAGCTTCCATTTGCTCCTCTTTGTATAAGCTCCCTTATAGCCATGCTTTTCGAAACGTGGTTTGCTTCGGCATACTTGAGTATAGCATTATAAGTCCCTTCGTCAAGCCTCATGGTGAAAGTAATGCGTTTAGTGTATCTACTCCTGCTTTTTGTTTCAATATTTATCTCATCCATTATCTCTTCCCTTTTTTAAGAAGCTTCTTGACCAGACTGCCCTCACCATAAATATTAATTCCTATTGCAAGAAGTGCATGCTTAAGGCTTTCCCTCTGTATTGCACCGCTCATGCGGTAAACGGATGCCCTTTTAAAATACTTTTTCTGGTTAGGGGGCTTAGGTATATCAAATAAATTTTTCGGCAGCTCTCCATGCTCAACAATGCGATGATTGTTCAGGTCATCCTGGCTGAGAAAGGCTGCAGGGCAGTGCGCATGCGGACACTTGTTTGTAAGTATGTCAGCCGTAGGTTCAATCTTTACCTGTTTATTGTCATTATATGTTATTTCGATTGTGCCATCCGGCTTAATTACAGTAGTGCCTGCCATTCATCCCACCATACCTTCATAGGAGCTTACATTTTTCTGCATTTCTTTCAGTTCTGAAAGGAATGAGCGCACAGACTGAATAGTATATACTGCATTATCCTCAGTCATGTCTTTTGCTGCATTGGAATAGATGTCTATAATCCTTTTCAGCCCTTCTTCAACTTCGGGAAGAAGCTCTTTTATCTCTATTTTAAGCATTTCCATCTTTACTTTCTTCCGCGGATCTTCTACTTCTTTATAATCAGATGATGCCCGCTCAAAATCCTTTACAAGCTTCTCCAAATTCTTATAATCTTTTACTCCAGCCAAGTTCCCAAAAATCATTTTATCCGCTTTCATTTTCATGCTTCCACCTTTATTATATCTTCAATAGAAAGTGCAACTGCAAATTTATTAATAGTAGTTTTTAAGTCACTTTCAGTCTTCAGGAATGTGCTTGCAAGGCCCATCCTTAACTCGTCAAGGTTGCCGAAGGATGCATTGATTGAATTGTCTATTTCTACAACCTGCGCCTGGGCTGCCTGTGCATAGCTTTCCAGCACAGCCCGGGTGCCAATAAAATATTTATAGATGCCAGGATCTATCTGGGCGTGATTCTGAAGTATTATCTCTATGAGCGGAGGCAAATACGTATTTGAAATATTGCTTATTGTACGCATATAATTCTGCGCACGCAAGAATATTTCCGCATACTTGCGGTTCTCTGCGGTAAGCTCAAGAGGCTCGCCTTTTTCAAATTTGTCTGCAAATGAATCAGGCACGGCGGAAAGCAGTTTCACAGCGTTGTTGTTCATCACCGCATTCATGTTAAAAAAGCACTGGCTTGCTACTGCTGCACTCTCCCATTTGTACTGGAAAGATATCCTTGTGCCCTTCAAGGCAATCTTGGCATACCACCCTTTCACATATTTTTCGTAATCCATTCACTCACTTAAATCTAATTTTTTGATTCCTATCTTAGTCAGGCTGTCCAAAAGCTTCTGAGACATCTCATCAGTCTTCCATTCCATATACTCATTTGCCAGCAGTGTTGGAACTGCATCGGATGCGTAATGTTTGCCTGATGTCTGGATCGCTTCTTTTATGTATGAAATTAAATCAAGTTTGCTGCTAACCGTTATCACATTCTTGCCAATAAGCTCATCGAGCTGCTTAAAGAATTTTACCTTAGTGCTCTCGGTTTTTTCCTCTGGCTTATCGGTAATCTTGTACTGTTCATATTTTCTAAGGTAGTTTTCCCATGCTGCCCCCTTTAGCCTTGGAAAGTGAGGATAAAAGATAAATGCTGAGTGCCATTTCATGGAGCGCGCAAAAAACTTTGGCTTTTTTGCGTACTTTTCTATTTTTTCCTTGTCAAATTTCTCTTTTATCTGGATTACGGTGCTGGGTGCAAGCATTATGCCTTGCTGGGGAGAAGTCTTATGGATTGCTTCCATCATCAGTTCAAGGAGCATGCTTGGCATTTTGAAGATGTTAGGATAGATCCAGTACATGCTTGCGCTCATTTTCCTGTTCTGTGTTATATTATCCCTCAGCTTTGTTGTTTTCTTTTCCGAGGACTCCTGGGTTGTGGCCCACAGATATCCTTCATCAATTTCATAAGGCCTTAAAAATTGAGGGTTCGAAATATATTTAGAAGCAGGATCCTTGGGGCTGATTATTATCGAGTGCTTTACATTGAAATGCAGGTGCTTTACAGCTTTTTCGTAGCGCGGATCTTCATAATGTTTTAGCAGATCTCTAGTATATATCGTATCCCACCTGGTAAGCAATATTCCAGTGGTGCTTTTGCCATGATTATACTCTCCGCTTATTACTGTCTGTATATGCCCTCCAGTCTTAACCCTGTATAACGCATTCGTGAAGGCGATTCTTCTTACATCGTGATTCTTTGTCCACTCCCGGTAAATTTTAAAATCCTCCTCGGTGTAGGGAATCTGCAAGGCAGCCGCCATCATAAAAAAGGGTCTCGGGTATCCTTGATATTGATGGGCATTGTGAAATTTATCTCAGCTGCAAGTTCTCCCCATTTTTCAGTTGCATCCAAAATCTTCCCTTCCACGTTCCTCATGAGCCATCCCATTCGTTCGTTAGACGGAAGCTCAAGATAATTTTGCGCCAGTTCCTGCTCTTCAGGGCTGCCGTTGAAGGCAAGAAAACCGGCATTCGAAGCTATCTTGAGGTATTTTAGTATTTCCGCAGCGTAGGCACTAAATTCTCCTTTGTATGAAAAAGCAGTAGCCCTTATTTTTAATCCGCTGGCCTGTATCTCAACTGCTTTCTTTATTTCATTCCATACTTTATCCCCTCTGAGCAGAAGCACCCTAACCTCTTTTGCTATGTGGACAACATGATCTATTGAAACTGCATTGCCGAGCAGATCGAATTGCTCCCACAATGAATCTTCTATCATGTTGAATACTTTTATGGCATGGTATGAGGGATCTTCACTCATTGCACGGCTGCTTTGGGTTTGCGGTGTCTGGATCTGCTCTTCGTCAAATGCCATTTCTATCGCCTTATGAAGTATTAATATGGATAAGAGTGGCGTTGGCTATAGATTTAGCAGGCCCAGAAGCCGCAGCGGCGCCCCCAGGAGCATGCGATGCCATGAGGTAAATGAAGACCATAGCCACAAGCGCAACGATAAATATTATGCCAAGCGTCCATTTTCCCAGGTTATTGCCCATATCCTTCGCCATCATATTCTCTTTAGTCTTTTCAGACGCTATTACAAAGTATTTTGTCAGGTCAGCTATTGCGTCAGTCTGCGGTACGCCGCCCAGCTCGCTGAGCTTGAGAAGCGAGTGCCTCGTAACATCATAAAAGAGCTCAGACTTCTTCGATGTAACATCAAATAGCGCATGCTGCGGAGTGCCAAGCCAGACGATGGGCTCATTCTGGTCCATCCCGGGATATTCTATAAGGCCGCTTTTTAGCTTTGCAGTCACAACCTTCACCTTATCCCGCGGTCCCCGCATTAAGTTCAGCTTTATCATTTCCGGTTTTTGTATTTTATCAGCCATTCAATTACCCTGTATGAGTGATACTTTCGAATATGAATATTGCAAGCAATTCTATTGCAAGTATTTCAACATACCATGCGATAAAGGCAAGCGGATTGAATTGCACAAGCTGGCACATAGCTACATGCGCAAGCGGGTCTCCTTGAAAAGAGCCTGCAACTGAAGTAATCAGATATGGTTTATATGTATTGCATACACCGCTGCTGCTCAAAGCACTGAATATCGCATTCTTGCCCTGATTCAGATATACCGTAGCCATAGCGCCAGTAGCGAACCCTGCAACTAAAAGCGGTATCAAAAAAAAGCCAATCATCCTATCCTGCTCCGAAGTTATCGCATTTATCGTTTCCCCAAAAGCCAAGTCCATATTCTACACCACATATTCCTGCATCGCCCGGATGAGCGCATTTTTTACAGAGTGATACCATTCTATCTCCTCTGCATTGTAGCCGTATTCCCGCAAATTTTTGTCTATAGTTCTTAAGTAATTTAATCTTATCTTAAGCAGTTTGAATGTTCTGGGTATGTGTATCTGAGTAGGTCTTAAAGCAAAAGCAATGGAGTTTCCTATGCCTTTCTGGTTGGCTATCTTATCCATCTCCTTAAATCTATTCCAGGTGTCTTCATCAAGCTGATTTAAGTCTATCTCATTTACCATATATTCCCCTATTTTGAACGCAATCCTTCAAAGATACCCCATGAGTTTTTTGAGTTGTTCTGAGTTATCTGCTGCTCCTGCGCCGACCTTTCCGTTTTATTTGTTATCTCCTGCTCTATCCTGGTCCTGGTTTCCAGAACTTTGCTTACCGCTTCCATATTCTTGCCTTTCGTGTAGCTCGCAAGCAGATTAGCCGCCAGCGCAGTCATTGTGCTGGTGAGAAAAGGCACATTAAAAACCTGCGGCAGTGACTGATATGTTGAATCCTCCAAGAGCCACTCCGCGTAATTATTCTTATTTGAAAGCAATGCGCCTATGATGCTGATTGCCTGGTTGACGGCAAGGTTTGTAAGCTTGGAATCAAGATCCGCCTTATTCTTCACGTCACTTATATTCTTCCCAAAATTAGCAGTCTGGATGTTAGCATTGATTCCCATCTGAAGTTGAGAGAGCAGAAATGAGATACCAGTCCTGCTCGTCAGCGGATACCAGTCTACTGCTTCCCGGTATTCGGGCTTGTGCCTTTTTTCTTTTGAGCCTCTACATATTGCCCAGTCAAAATCAGCGCGTGTTCTTGTTTCACTGCAGACTGGGCATTTGTACTTATCGCTGTTAGGCACAAGTATTATCTTGGAGCTTTGATTTGAATTCGAATCTTCAGCAGCCTCTATTTTACCATCATAAAAAGTTCCCGCCGCCCAGCTAAGAATACTTTTGTCGAGGGTAAACATTACGTTTATTATCCCCAAGCGGCTCTCGGCATTAGTGTCTATTGAGATAGAGGTAGAGGCGTTGGTCTTTGGTTCTCGATTGTTGAAATCCCCACCAACATTGGTTTCAGTAGAAGCCATATCTGTCAATGTTGTTTGACCTCCACAAAGTATTTAAATGTTATGCCAATTACGTCACTCTATAACATAAAGAGTATATCATTTGTCTTACTAAACAAATCTATTTAGATTTGTAAGACAATACAGTTTTATGCGATTATCTATTCCTTCTGAAGTTTACCGCAAGCTCTCCCTTTCGCTATACTATACTATCATAGGCCTGTTCTCTGTTGCAGTAGCACTTAACCTCATTTACCAGGCAAGCTATGTACTTAATTTAAATTCTCATATGCCTTTCCTCGAAGCAGACAACTACGAGTATTATCTTTTTGCAAACCTTTCAATCGCCACCCCAACCTTTACGCCATCAACCATAACCAATCCTTACCTGATAGGCGCACCACCCGGCTTCTTCGAACACCCCGGCCTCTACCTGATGCCGGTATATCTTTATAAGCTCATACATCTGCCATTGGTGTGGGACTTTAGGATCCTGCAGTCTATAGCGGTATTCACCATATACGTAATGAGCTTCCTCCTTGTAAGGAAGATCTTAAAGCCAATACCTTTGCATAAGATATACTACTGGCTGGCATACACGGTTGTCTTAACCTCATTCCTGCTCATGCAGTACAATGAAATAACCGAGTGGCGCGGGAATGAATTTGTGGTCGCCATAAGCCTGCTCATAGTTTATCTTTTTGGATGGATAAACACGAAAAGAAAAAGATATGCGACAATCGTGGGCTGGATACTGATAACTGCATGTACATTGTTAGGAATATGGATATGGTCCGCAGGTGGCATTGTATTAGTACTTCTTGTCACTGCTTTGTTTGCAGCAGTAATAGTTTATCCCCTCTTAAGACACCCAAGGGTATTGAGGTATGTGGCCCTTGCGGCTGTGATCGGCGCTGTGATAATATTTTTCTTTTCAACCCCTATTGAGTCATGGCTGAGCAGTTTCACAGCACATTATGGTTTTAGCGGCTGCCAAATCAACCCGCTGCACATAGGTGAACTGGAATGCCTCAATCCATCAAATGGGCTGATAGCGGTCCTTATGATGCTGATATTCGGTATGTTTGCACTTGTAGCTTTCTTAGGCGATACGATAATGAGTAACAAACGCTCAGAGTATGAATACTACTTGTTCGGAGTATTTGTTGCAGGAATACTATTCCTGCCTCTGGCAATGATCTATATCCGAATGCTCGATCTGGTCGCCCCATACTTTACAATAATGTACGCATGCGGCATTGTGGCCATGCTGTCATACTTTTCAAAAAGCGGAAGCAACAAGATTGTCCTTTCACTTACCATACTGCTTATCCTTCTAAGCTCCTTTGTAGGTCAGTATCTTTTCTATATCAGCAGTACAGTACTTTACCAGTTCGCAAACCCCAGGGGGCTATACAATGCAACAGTCTTCATGAAGAATCATGCGCCCAATGCTACTGTTTTGTCATACTACGCTTATAGTGATTACCTTGAAGCATATGGGCATCTGCATACCTACACAGATACAATTCAGGGCCTAAACTACACTAAAATTGAGAAAATAGATAGCCTATTTGAGCAAAACTCATCAACTTTTTGCGCTGGAATTCAGGCAATCAGCCCAATCCCTCATTTCATACTTGTAAGTTCCGGGATGCTAAACTCTACGATTTTTGAGCATGCGCCAGGCAGCAGCATCATCAGAAATCCGGAATCTTTTAATAACTCCTGCGGCTATACACTTGATTATATCCGCAGCGGCTTTTATGTCTTCAGCCGCCGCGGACGATAAATAGAAAGGAAAGCGGAGCGCTAGTGCGGTCACTTCCCTTCAGACCTGAGCTCATTAACCTCCTATCTGTATGAGGTTGTCCGCTCCAAACAGCTCCAGTATAACAACAATCGCACCAATTATGAACACAATGTTCACTATGGGGCTTATTGTAGTTATTACTCCAGCCAACGTCCCTACACTGACGTATGAGCTGAGGTTCGCTACTGCGCTGTTCAGTGACGACAGAGCAATACCGGTAGCTTCGAATATCACATCGACTACCAATATTCCTACTGCTATCAGAGCTAGGTCCTGTATGGCTTTCCTAATATTTGCCAATGAGGCACCCTACTATATCCCTCGCCACTGGCGAGTTCACACTGATACTGATACACAATAACTATATAAAGATTGCGTCAGCTGGTGCGGTATGCCAGGGCGGCTATCCCTATATCGACAAGAGAAGCGACAAGGAGTATCAGCGGCATATTCGCCCAGAAAAGGTAAAGCAGGTTTGGGCTAGATCCCAAGCTGCTGAAAACCGCAATTCCGTCCACGGTGCTTATCAAGTAGTGGGCCATGAAAAAGGAGACCATAGTATAAAATATAAGCCACACAATAGACACTACAACTGCGAGCGGGCTGCTCTTGATGAATGCGCTTAGCATCCAGGAAAAGATGATAAGCACAACTACAAATATAACAGATACCGCTGGCAGGAATGAAGCCGTAGATTTCAGGTTCGCAGAGAAACTTGCGGGCGTAAAGGTGGGGATATTGGCAGTAACATTCTGCACAAGGGTAATCCCATTCACGGCAACATAAGAGAGCGAAAGAAGCAGCAGCCCCAGTACTGATGAGACTATTATCACTGCCACAAATATATCCAAGACTGTCATTGCATCGCCACAAGCGGCTCGATAACTTTGTGCCGCTTTATCTCTTCAAGCATCGCCTCTTTTCCAAGCATAGACTTGATGTCAAGATAATATTCAACCATCGCCTCCCTGTCCCAGCCGAAATACTTCTGCAGAAAGTCTGTGCCATAGCCGTGTATAATCTTGAGATCGTAAGCCCGCATGTGCCTGAGCATATGCGGCACTATATTGGAATCTTCCACTACTCTTTTGCCGTCTGTTATAGACAGCCTGAAGATGTTGAATTTTTTTGTTATGCCTGAGAAAAGCGAACTTTGATACTCCATTCCCAGCAGCTTATCCGGATCTGCTCCCTGAAACCTGGGCGGAAGCAATGGTGTGAAATCTATTGTCATTATCTGCCTGCCGCGAAGAAGATACTGCATCAATGCACGCTCATATACATTATCAGTTATTATATATGTCTCTATATATTTCCTCTCTCCGTAATGCGAGTAATGCACATGCTTTTCATCTTTCTTATGGGCCTTCCACTCTTTCTTGACCTTGAAAATCTTTCCGCATTCTGTGCATTTAACTGCACTTCCATCAAAGTGCTTGGCGAGCGCAGATTTCATCTCGTAATAAGAGACTTTGTTCTCCTCTATTTTCGTTATTGTAACCGGCATGAGAAATGGCTCTATCCTGCGCTTTCCTCCGATATAAAGCAGTATGGCATACTGAAAGAAGAGCTGCTTATTCTTGAATAGCGTCGTCCTCTGCATTGCATTATTTATCATGTCAAAGAAGCTCTTGTCTATATTCTGCCTGTTTGCAAACCCCCACCCGGTTTTATATATATACTCCATCAATTCTCCCCCTGCGGCACGAATAACGATATTATGAACATCATCGAAAGCGTAATCACTTCGAATGTTGCAAACCACCCGATAGTCGTAAGCGATGTTGCCACTTCTATGTATGTTATAATGGTATATGCAAACGCAACAGCCATAAGGTTTGTCCTATTATCCACCTGCGTGGTGATAGCCATAAGGTATGAGGAAATCCCGAACAGGAAGAGTGTAATCAGCGGGAAGAACCACGGATAATTCTGGAGTATCAGGTTTGGAAGGTTTAAAGGATTGGAAGGCATGGTGACATTGTACGGCGCAGTCCCATTAAGGTTTGATACTATAAATACAGCTATAAATTCAATCATCGCATCACTACGTTTTTGCGTTATACTTCTCAATCATTGATATGCCTAGAAAGAGAAGCGAGATTAGCGCGTAGGCATAAAGCAGTTTTATTCCGGCAGCCACCAGCCCTGAAGCTATGGGCGGAAGCGCATATTCAGTGCCAAGAGCCAAAAAATTCATAGAAGCAAGGTCAATATATGGTATCATTACTATTGATTGCATTGCAGTCCCGAAACCGCTCACTATGAATGCAAAGGCCTGATATTGGATCGGGTTTGCTGAAAAGCTACCATTCGCACCATTCAATGAAGTGTTAAGTCCGCTGACTGTGTCGAGAAATTCCGTCTGTATATATAATGAAGTGGAATTCATCTTCGCCGAAAGGGTATTTGCCGAAATTGTGCTATTTGACTGGAGCACAGGCGGAGGCGTGGCAGGGAGAGTCATAAGCACGATGGAAAAGGCGGGGAGTATGAATGCCATTATTATCCCGGACTTTATAATGCTTCCTAAATTCAAATCCATGCTATCTTGCCTTGATGCTCCATACACTTAAGATTAATCCAATGAGTATGAATATTATTGTTGCTATTGTTGGCACCTGCGCCAGGCTAAGCATAGAGACTGCGAGAAGCCCCACGTCCATGAGCAGCAGCAACACAAGCACTTTTCCAGTCTTTATCCCAGTAAACGCAAGAGTGAGCATAAGTATCAGTGCAAAGACACCAAGCAGCGGAGCCGAGAGGCTTATAGGCAC